>JANZPQ010000001.1:0-6932 GCA_038040945.1 Desulfobulbaceae bacterium
ACCTTCAGGGTCTCCCTGATCTTGGGGGCCGTAACCTGAGAAAAGTCCTCTGAACAATCACCGCCCTGGAGGAGAAAGGCATCTCCGACCACGGCCTTGGCCAGCATCGCCTTCAAGTCACGAATCTCACCGGCAAAGACCAAAGGAGGCAGATGGGCAAGATTTACCAGTACCTTGTCATGCACATCCTTGTCCGGCCATTTTGGCTGCTGCAGGGCAGTAAAATTCTTCCAGCTCGATTTCGTCCAATTTTTCTGTGCTGTTTCCATGATTGTTCCTTACGATTAAAAATCAAACAATATATTTTTCTTCCACGCACGTAGTGATGCCTCGTACTCACCCTGTTCTATGGTGAGTCTCTGAACGAGCGTACTTTTCTTATCAGTCATCAAACATTATTACTTTACCACGAACCTCTTCATTGTCAAACAGTTACAATTTACCCTGTTAACAACCATTGAGGTGCTCAGAAAAGGTGCAGCCTGGCCCTGTTATCTGCACAGGCATATTCTCATTTCAAAGGAATTATTTTTTCAGATCAGGATATTGAAGAGATAGCCCACCAACAGAATGCCACAGCCAACCACACCGACAAAGGTGGCAATAAGTCGTGGTTTGAGCACCTTGCGCAGGATCACCACCTCCGGCAATGACAGGGCAATAACGCTCATCATGAAGGCCAGGACCGTACCGAGAGCTGCCCCTTTTTCAAGGAGAGCATGGATCACTGGTACTATGCCCGCTGCATTGGAGTACATGGGGATTCCGACGACAATGGCTGCCGGCACAGACCACCAGGCGTCCTTGCCCATGATCCCGGCCATGAAATTTTCCGGGATATAGCCATGAATGAGCGCACCCACGCCAATCCCGACCAGCACATAGATCCAGACTTTACCGACAATATCCCTGACCGCATCCCGTCCAAGCTGGAGACGGTCACTCCAGGTGAGCCGTGATTCAGGCAGAAGCTGCGCTCCCATCCGCATCTCGCGCACCCAGTCCTCGATATGAGCCTCCATCTGAAGGCGACCAATAACCCAGCCGGCACCAATGGCCACAGCCAGTCCGGTGACCAGATACAGGGCCGCTACCTTCCAGCCGAGCAATCCATAAAGCAGAACCAGGGCTATCTCATTAATCATGGGGGCGGCAATGAGAAAAGAAAAGGTGACTCCCAGAGGGACTCCGGCCTGCACAAAACCGATAAAAAGCGGCACCGCCGAACAGGAGCAGAACGGGGTGACAATACCCAAACCGGCAGCCAGGACATTACCCGCAGACTCCCGCCTGCCGGCCAGGATGGCTCGGGTGCGCTCCGCTGTAAAAAAAGAACGGATCACGCCCACCACAAAGACAATGAGGGTCAGCAACAGCATGACCTTGGGGGTATCATAGACAAAAAACTGAACAGCAGCCCCAAGGTGGCTTCCCTTGCTCAGATTGAGCAGCTCATAGGTAAAGAAATGGGAAAAGGGCTCCAACTGTTTATAAAGCAGATACCAGGCCGCAAGACCGACCAGTCCCAGACCAATCTGCCTTGGTGATATTTGCCTGTTTTTATCTTCCTCTTTTTTGGGAAATCCTGCCAGCTTGCAGGCACAACCTTTTGATTCTTCAACATCGCGCATTCTTCTTCACCAAAAATAAATTTTGCACAGTGCTTCAGGCCGCACAGATCCGTTCCTGGTCAACCTGCCCCAGTCGCAACACCATTTCCTGAAACTGCGAATCATGCTCCAACCATCCATAGAGGTTCTCCAGCAGCACTCTGGCATAGTCAGAATCCTCTCCCTGGCTCAAACGGTAAATAATCCAGGAGCCTTCCTTGCGAAAGACGACCAGGCCCGCCTCCTCCAGAATCTTCAGGTGCTTGGAGACCGTCGACTGGGCAATCCCCAGCAGACTCTGTAATTCACAGACACAAAGCTCCTGTCGTCCCAAAATTTTGACTATCCTGACCCGATTAGGCTCAGACAGGGCCTTCATCACCCGAATAAATGCTCGCATCGTTCTCTCCCCTTACCACATGTCTGCATATCACCATATGACGATATCTGGACATGGTAGTTTTATACTCATGCAAAGTCAAGGCTACAATTCTGCTTATTGCCAGCAACAACAGCTACAGGTACCCCCCTTGGACAAACAGGCAACAGCCTCGACCTTATCAAGTATTATACCCCCCAACACCAAGAGAAACAGAGTTTCAAGAGATCCGCATCACATGCTCGGCCATGTTATTGGCATGGTCACTGATGCGCTCGAGATCCTGAAGAATATTGGGGTAGAGGGCATCGACCCTTGGCCGGGATGCATCGCTTTCCTGCCTGACGATATATTTCTGAAGGTACATGAGCTCCAGTTCATTAAATTCTTTCTCCTTCTGGCCGATATCAAGGGCTAGAGAGCGGCGCCTGCGGCGCAGCAACTTGGCCGCCATACTATAAACCTGGGCGGCATTGTCAAAGACCCTTTCCAGATCTTTTTTGGCTGCATCAGAAAAAACCACATTTTTCTGCCCTGCGTACTCTCCTATCTTTTCAGCAAGATCAGCCACACGTTCAATATCTGCTATGGCGTGGGAGAAGACCCTTTTCTTGTCAGCGTCCTTTTCCGAGAGCATCAAGCTGTTTATCTGAGCCAGGTAACTGCCCAACTTGCCATTAATGGCGTCAACAAGACGCTCGCTGTCAACAAGACTCTTCAACGCATCCCGATCATTGTAAAAAAAAAGCCCGCCTGGAGTAACGCAGCATCTCTTCAACAATGGCTGCCATCCTGTTCACCTCTTCTCCTGCCTCATACAGGGCCACCGCCGGGGTCTTCAGAAATTTCTCGTCGAGGAGCCCGTAAGAGCCAATTTGTGAGTCATCAGCCCCTGGGACCATTTTCTTGAGAAGCAAGATGAGTAGGCCGACCAGGGGCATGAGCACCAAACAAACCGTGACATTGAAGGCCGTGTGGGCATTGGCAATCAGGCGGGGGAACATCCGTCGCGGTCAGACTGACCAGACGGGCAAAGGGGTTAAGAAAGGGATAAATAAGCAAGGCACCGATAACATTGATCATAAACTGAGCCATCGCTGTTCTGCGCGCCGAAATGTTGGTGCCAACAGCGGCAATGAGTTCCAGGACGCAGGTGCCGACATTAGCGCCTATAACCAGGGCAATTCCAGCGGGCAGTCCAACCACCCCTTCCATACTCATGGCAATCACCAGACTGATAGTGGCCGAACTGCTGCTTGTGATTGCGGTGAACAGGGCGCCGATACAGATACCCAGCAGGGGATAGATCCCGAGCCTGGCGATCAACTCGAGAAACAGGGGAAGATCCTTCAAGGGTCTGGAGCCATCAGCCATGATCTTCATGGCCAGAAAGATCATGGCCAGAGAAAAGAGAATCTCACCGCTATTCTTCAATTTTTCTTTTGAACAGAGGGCCCTGAGGGCAAAACCGACGACCAGCAGCGGGTAAAAGAACATCGTGACCTTGAAGGCCACGATCTGGGCAGTAATGGTGGTACCAATCCCTGAACCCAGCAACACAAAGATGGCCTGACGCAACTGCATGATCCCGGCATTGACAAAGCCAAGCAAGAGAAGGACCGTAACACTTGAGCTTTGAACGAGAAAAGTAACCAGGGCGCCGGCCAGGGCACCTTTGACCGGATTGTTCGTCACCTGCTGCAGAAGGGTCTTGAGACGGACGCTGGTAATCTTTTTCAGGGTGTTGCTGAGCTGGCCGATACTGAACATGAACAGGGCCAAGCCCCCAGTATCTGAGCCCCTATAAGAAAAAGTTCCATAGTCCCTGCCTCCTCGAGAAAAATGGCATCTACCTGTATCTTCCACCCTCTAACACGTCAGCGTATCACTTTTGCAGGGGAAAATAAAAGACAATCTCACCCCGGAATCTGAGAACTGAGAAGGCACCGCCTCACGCTCTCTTCATTGTTGGGACCTGGATAACACGAGGTGATCAAGCAAAGCTGGGGAACAAAAAGAGGGAATCGATAAAGCGGCGGGGCTCCAGAGTGTGACCACGGATCAGCCCGTGGATCTCAGATCAGGACAATGCAGGATTTGTTGTCAATAATTTGTCATATCAACTGCAGAACATATTACAATCCAGGTTCAATTTCTCTTTGAACGGCTATCTCACAACTTGGGAACATGCTGGACTCCATGCAGATCATATCCCGATGGGTACTGGAATATCCGCAAACCGAATTCTGGGGCAATTGCCAGGAGATGATCAAAAATATCAGCCTGGATCTCTTCATACCTGGCCCAGACCTTGTCGGCACTGAAGACATATATTTCCAGAGGCAGTCCCTGAGGGGTGGGGGCAAGATGTCGCACCAGAAAAGTCAGGTCTTTGTTGATCTTAGGATTATTACGCAGATACGCTTTGATGTAGGCGCGGAACACACCGATATTGGTCTGGCGCCTGCCGCCGATGTTTCCCGCCTCCTGAGGATATGTTCTGTTATATTCTTCTATTTCTTCCTCTTTTTCCTTAAGGTAGCCTTCCAGAAGAGTATATTTTTTAAATTCCACCAGCATGGCATCGGCGCAGAAATGAATGGAGTTCGTATCGATGTAGAGGGCACGCTTGATACGCCTCCCACCTGACTCTGACATCCCCCGCCAGTTCTTAAAGGCATCATTCACCATCTGATGTGTCGGGATGGTGGTGATGGTTTTATCCCAGTTCTGGACCTTCACGGTATGCAGTGAAATATCTATCACATCTCCGTCGGCACCAAATTTTTCCATTTCAATCCAATCACCAACATGAATCATATCATTGGCCGTAAGCTGCAGGTTGGCCACAAATCCCAGGATCGTATCCTTGAAAATAAGAAGGAGGATAGCTGTCAGACCGCCAAAGACACTGATAATCCCCCATGGCGATTGATTGGTAAGAATTGAGATGATGAAAATGAAAGCCAGGACATACGAAATGATCTTAAAGGCGTCGAGATAACTCTGAACGGGCCAGTCGCCGGCAATCCCGCTGGTATGAAAAATATCCTTGCCTGAACGTAATACTGCGCCAAGAATACGGAGACCGGCAAAGACAAAACAGATAAGTGAGGCCCGGCGCAAAAATTCAGCTGTCCCGGGAAAATCCGTGAAAACCAGATCCGCAGCGGCATGGATCAGAATGAGCGGAACCAGTATGGCCAGGCGTTTGAAAAAATGATTACGGATGAAGACATCATCCCATTTAAATGTGCTTTTATGGGAAATTTTCTCAAGAATACGAACGAGATAAGTCCTGGAAAGCCAATAGGTAAACAAGACGGTTATGGCCAGCAGGAACAGCAACACAAACAGATGTGTCACCTGTATCAGAGACGGGGGAAAAGCAGACTGCCGTAGAAATGTATCAAAACCTTGAAACATAGAACCTCATAGTCAATAAATACGCATTACAGCATGGTAAACTGTTCCTGCATGCCTGGCAAGGCTTATGCATCTTCACTTAACGCTTTGCATTGGCGCTTCCAGCAAAGCCCCTTGCTATTGGGCATCCACCTGCTGTATTATTGTAATAGAGTGCCCATTAAGCAATGCCCCTTTCGCCGCTTTCTGGACAGAAACCCTCCAGAATGTTAGACAATTTTTCGGTAAATGGCCCGCGCCTTCTACCAGAGGACAAAAAACCATGAAGAGACATCACCCTGTGTGGGGAAAAATGTACGTTGGCAGATTTGCCTCCTTTTTGTTTTTTCTCCTGCTTTTGACTTCTGCCTTCCGACCTGATTCTGCTGACGCCTCCTTCGTTGACACGTCAAAGGACAGCTGGGCGCTCCTCGGCGGCTATGGCCAGAGCTTTCCCGGCTGGGGCCAGACCAGCCAGCGGGTCGAAACCCTTGACCTTGTCCCGCGTTACAACCATCTCATCTTTGACGACATCGGTTCAGGATGGTATCGCGGCTTTCACTCCATCCTGCTGGAAGTTCCCCTTCATCTTGTCGTCAGTCCCGATGTCTCCAGCATGATTGGGATGAATTTTCTGGCCTGTTATACCTTTACAGCCGGTCAGGAAATGCGCCTCTATCTGTTTGGCGGCGGTGGCCCTGTCTACAGTTTCGCTGATATTCCCGGAATGGGAGCCGAGATGAACGGTAATTATCAGTTCGGAATCGGGCTTGAATATGCAACAAGCCAGAGCCACAACCTTTTGCTTGAACTGCGCTACCATCACATCTCCAATGGAGGCAGTGAGGAGCCCAATGACCCTCTGAACTCCGCTAAACTGCTTATCGGCGTCACCTTTTAACTGGCGGAGAGCAGAAAAACCTCATGATCATTACGCTGTCTCCCTCAAAAGGACAGGACGTTGAAACGCCGACACCTTCAAACATCTATACTTTTCCTGCCCAGCTCGAAGACTCACAAGTCCTTATCAATGAAGCCAGAAAGTTTGACACAAAAGCCATTTTCGCTCTGATGGATGTCAGTGAAAATATTGCCATTTTAACTCTTCAACACTTTAAGCAATGGCATATCCCGTTTACTGCCGATAATGCAAAAGCTGCTCTATTTGCCTTTAAGGGTGATGCCTATGCAGCCATTGAAAAAAAAAATACGATGAGAACGATCTGGCCTATGCCCAGGGTCACCTGCGTATTCTATCCGGGTTTTATGGCATACTGCGTCCAATGGATTTAATCCAGCCGTACCGACTGGAGACGAAAACCAGATTAGAAAATATGCGAGGGTATAATCTCTATCTGTTCTGGGGTGATCGGATCACCAAAAAACTCAATGAGCTGCTGAAAAAGCAGACTGAACAGATCTTAGTCAACCTTGCCTCAAATGAGTATTTCAAGTCTGTTCAACCAAAAATTCTCAATGGCAGGATACTCACTATCCATTTCAAAGAAAGTAAAGAGGGTGCAAATCGAGTAATCGCA
>JANZPQ010000002.1:0-3101 GCA_038040945.1 Desulfobulbaceae bacterium
GTCTATGGCCTTTTTGGTCTGGGCCTTTTTGTTCTTTTTCTTAATTTCGGCACCTCTATCCTGGCCGGCAGTCTGACCCTGGCCTGTATGATCCTGCCCACCATTATCGTCTCCAGTGAAGAGGCCTTACGGGCTGTGCCCCACGGATACAGGGACGCAAGTCTGGCCCTTGGCGCCACCAAGTGGGAGACCATCCGCACCAATGTCCTGCCCTATTCCCTCTCCGGTATTATCACCGGCTCCATTCTCGGCATAGGCCGGGCCGCTGGCGAGACCGCGCCCATCCTGCTGACCGTTGCCGCCTTTTATCTGCCGAGGATGCCCAATTCCATCTTTGATCAGGTTATGGCCCTGCCATACCACTTATATATCCTGGCCACCCAGCACCCTGAGGCCGACAAGGTCCTGCCCCTGCAGTATGCTACGGCCCTTGTCCTGCTGCTTCTGGTGCTCGGACTCAGTCTGGGGGCTATCTTAATCCGTATTCATTTCAGGAAAAAATATCGATGGTAGAGACTTCTCCTTTTCCAGCAGACACCGAGCATGTCATCACTGCCCGGCAGGTGAATTTTTTTTACGGGGCCACCCAGGCCCTCTTTGATATCTCTATGGATATCCCCGGCCGCCGGGTCACCGCCTTTATCGGCCCTTCCGGCTGCGGCAAGTCAACCTTTCTGCGTATCTTCAACCGGATGAATGATACCATCACCGGAACCCGGCTTGAGGGAGAGGTCCGTATCAACGGCGAGGATATCTATGAAAATGGCAGTAATGTCGTGCGACTGCGCCGAAAGGTGGGGATGGTCTTTCAGAAATCAAACCCCTTTCCCAAGTCCATTTTTGACAATGTGGCCTACGGTCCCCGTATCCATGGCACCAAGGACAGGCAGGAGCTGGCCGAGATTGTCGAGAAGAGCCTGATCCGTTCCGCCCTCTGGGATGAGGTGAAGGACCGGCTCGATACCAATGCCATCGGCCTCTCCGGTGGTCAGCAGCAGCGCCTCTGTATTGCCAGGGCCCTGGCCGTAGGCCCTGAAATCCTGCTTATGGATGAGCCGGCCTCCGCTCTTGATCCGAAGTCAACCATCCGCATCGAGGACCTGATCGGCGAGTTGCGCAATGAATATACCATCGTCATCGTAACCCATAATATGCAGCAGGCCGCCCGTATCTCGGATTATACGGCCTTTTTTTACGAAGGTCGCCTGGTGGAGTTGAATGCCACCAAGAAGATATTCACCAAGCCGCGGGAAAAGCAGACGGAAGATTATATAACCGGTCGTTTCGGTTGAAGGGGGAATAATGTCACAGCACTTGCAGAAGGAAATCGCCGCGCTCAAGGAAAAAATCATCTTCATGGGCACCGAGGTGGAAGATCGGGTCTACCGGGCCACGGTTTCGCTCATTAATGGTAATATGCAGATGGCGCAGGCGGTGCTCACCGGTGATCAGGAACTTGATGATCTGGAGGTAACCATTGAAGAGGATTGTCTGAAGATCCTTGCCTTGCATCAGCCGGTGGCCTCGGACCTCCGCTTTATCATTGCCGTTTTGAAGATCAACAGCGATCTCGAGCGGGTAGGGGATCTGGCCGTTGGCATCGCCGAGCGCAGCATCTATCTCATTGAGCATCCGGGAGTCACGATTGGTTTTGATATGGCAGCCATGATGCGGGCCGTGGAAAGTATGCTCACCCGCTCGATTGAGGCCCTGGTCAATCTGGATGTGCAGAAGGCCTATCGCGTGCGTGCCGACGATGATCGGGTGGATGCGATGAACCGGGATATGTATGCCCTGGTGAAAGATGAGCTGGCAAAACATCCCGAGCATATCAACATCATATTGCACAATCTGTCCATCAGTCGTCACCTTGAGCGGATTGCCGATCATGCCTGCAATATTGCCGAAGATGTCATTTACCTGGTGAAGGCAGAGATTATCCGCCATACACCGGAGGTCTTTGAGGATTAAAAGTCCACCTGAATCACGAACGGCGCGAGACGATCAGGGTTTGTGGGGGCCCGCGAAACCCGCCAGGCTTAGTCGCTGATGTGCTTTTCTGCGAACTGGGCCATCAGTTCGTGGATATTGTAAGGGGGGCGTACCTTGAAATAGTAGTCGACGACGGAGTGGGCGATCTCGTGGGCCAGAACTCTGAGTCTGGCGTCCTCTACCGAGATGTAAATGGTCTTCTCCAAGAGAGAATAGTAGGCGATGTGATCAACATGCTTGCTGTATTTTTCCTTGTAGACTCGCGCTACCGCATCAACATCGGGTAAGAGGATCAGCTGAATGTGGTAGCCATCGGGGAACATATCCAGGACCACCTGGGTCTTTTCGATAATGATGTCCACCTTGGCCAATACCTCGTCAGCCACAGTGACCACATTCTTTTTCTGCATGCTGTAGCTGAGTTTTCTGTCCAGAATGAGCTTTTCATTGAAGTCGCGCAACACTGCCATATCGCTATAGGAAAGCGTCACATATCTGCTCTTGTATCCGGCAGCCCAGGCTTCCCCCGTCTGAATAAGTAGTCCCAAAAACACCATGCTGATCAGACTCAGCCGGTTATTCATTGAGGAGGGTGAAGGTTTTGGTGATCTTGCGAATCTCTGCATTCTGCAGAGTAATGGCCTGACATATCAAATCAAGATCCTCCGCATTGACCGTTTTTGCATCAAACAACGAATATTGTTTTAATAAGTCTTCAGATATTCCCGGAGAGTCTCCAAAGAGGCTCCGAAAGTTCATTTTAGTGCTGACGCGAGACATATCAGATAAATATTGGCCAGCATGCCGCGCCTACGCATGAACACATGTTGATTCTACATAAATAATGCGTTTTTCGGGCATAGCTGTCCATCCGCCCTCGTCTATTTTTTTCAAACGAGGGACCTGATCTTTGACATAATTGCCCAACTGCCGGTTATTGAGGCAATGGAACTGGTTTGTGATCCAAGAGAGAACGATACAGATCCTCCATAGTTTTGATGTGAAATTCGTAGAATTTGCTTCGAACCTTTTCCCAAAAAGATCTCTTGGTTTTCCATTTCTTCCAGGCCGCATTGAATAAGGGGCAGCACAACTGTTGAATCTGGTCG
>JANZPQ010000003.1:0-3951 GCA_038040945.1 Desulfobulbaceae bacterium
AAGACGGATGAAAGAGAACATCGACACTTCACCGACATTATTGATCTTCTGCAGAAAGGCGACCTGCTGGTGGTCAATGACACCAAGGTCTTTCCTGCAAGACTACTGGGGCAGAAAGATACGGGCGGCAAGGCAGAGGTCTTTCTTCTTTCCTACCCGCAACTCAGCGACGAGACGGGGGAGATGGTCGCCACCGCCCTGGTAAAAAGCTCCAAACGACCACGGGAAGGGTCAGTCATTACCATAGGTGACACCCTTTCCTGCACCATCATGGAACAGATGGGTGAAGGCAGGGTCAAAATCGCGCTCCATTACGACCGGCAAAAGGAGCTCGCCGAGGTCCTTGAGAATCATGGCCAGATTCCGCTCCCCCCTTATATTGCAAGAGACAAGGGCAGCACCGCAGAAGACAGCAAGCGCTACCAGACCGTCTATGCCAGCCAACCTGGGGCAGTAGCCGCCCCCACTGCCGGTCTCCATTTTTCTGAGGATCTTTTAGAAAAAATCAGGGGGAAAGGGGTGACAATCGCCAGAATCACTCTCCATGTCGGATATGGTACCTTTGCCCCGGTGCGAACCGAGACTATCCAGGATCATACCATCCATAAAGAGTATGTCCTCATCTCAAAAGAAAATGCTACAGCAATCAATGCCGCTCGACAGGGGGGAGGGAAGATCTGGGCCGTGGGTACAACCACAGTGCGGGCCATCGAATTTGCAGGGGATGAAGAAGGGAAGGTGCAGCCGACAGAGGGGTGGTGCGACCTCTATATCATGCCTGGCTACCGCTTCAAGGTGGTTGACAACCTGATCACCAACTTTCACCTGCCCCAGTCATCGCTGCTCTTTCTGGTCTCAGCCCTCTGCGGCCGGGAAAGGCTACTGGACTGCTACAGACAGGCGATTGCGCAAGGATACCGCTTTTATTCCTATGGCGATGCCATGGCGATCATGAAATAGACGGGCGCAAGGCAGGGACGCCTCAGTGCCGCGCGCTCCTGGGATGGAAAAAAGAGCGGCTGCAGAAAGATCCGCAGCCGCCCGGCACAACAAAATAACTGAGTCTATCCCGGAAAGGCGATCAACCGGCCGAGGCCGGACACTTGGCACAGGCGCCGGAGGAACACGGCGGCGGCGTTGCACTCGAGCTGCTGGATCCGGCCCCTTTCTCTTTCTGGGTGCTGGCATAGCCATCGGCGTACCAGCCGCCGCCCTTGAGCTGAAAAGAACTCATGGACATTACCTTCTTGACCGACCCTTCACATTCGGGACAATCGCTCAACGGTGCATCCGCCATACGCTGCTGCACCTCAAACACCTTAGCACAGGTGTCACATTCGTACTCATACAGTGGCATTTTTCTACTCCATTCCAGACATATATACTCTTTCCAGACAGAGGCCCAAAAAACCGGGAACCCCTCCAGCCTGAAGTCTATCTTCCTGTTTCTCTGTACTCAAGAAGAGAAAACAACAATTTAACGCCCCTGACCTCATCTGTCAACCAGCACATCAGGTGAATCTGCAGTCGTCTACGCTGCTGGTTGACAGATGAGGCCTCAGACCCTGGGGAAAAAGCAGTCAACCCATGCCTGCTGCCGATGCGCGACCCGAGCATACGTGCAGACAACAGGCCCTGACGTCAACGGGAAGGTGTCAAGAATTTCTGACTGCCGCAAAACACTATTGGCAAGTTATTATTATCCGATTAAGATAGTTGTTTCATAAATTATAATGGTAACCATCAGCCTCTGGAAACAGAAGAATAACGGTTAACCGACGACACTCTCTTTTCAACTAATCATTGTATCATGCAGATCCAGCTGAACGGCAGTCCAAAGACCATCACTGATTTAATGACCGTGGCCAGACTTCTGCAAAAGCTGGGTGTTCCAATCACGTCCGTGGTAGTTGAGCTGAATAAAACCATTATCCAGCCGGACTGTTATGCAACGACTTTTCTCAAGGACAATGATCAAATGGAACTCATCCGATTTGTAGGAGGCGGCTGATATGCTGACCATTGGTGGACACACCTTCAACTCCCGGCTCTTTCTCGGCACCGGAAAATTTTCCTCATCGACGATAATGCGACAGGCCATTGAGGCCTCCGGCACCGAGATGGTGACCGTGGCCCTGCGCCGGGTCGATCTGAACAACCCGGAGGACGATATCATGAGCGCCCTGAACCGGGACAAATGCGTCTTTCTCCCCAACACCTCCGGGGCCAGAAATGCCGAAGAAGCCATCCGTCTGGCCCATCTGGCGCGGGCGGCCTCCGGTTCAAGCTGGCTCAAGCTCGAGGTGACCCCGGATCCCCGTACCCTGCTCCCGGACCCGATAGAGACCCTGAAGGCAACAGAGGAACTGGTGCGGGCCGGATTTATCGTCCTGCCCTACATGAACGCCGACCCCATCCTGGCCCTGCGCCTGCAGGACGTGGGAGCCGCCGCAGTCATGCCTCTGGGCTCGCCCATCGGCAGCAACCAGGGTATTCTCACCGCCTTCCAGATAGAGATCATCATTGCCCAGGCCCGGGTGCCGGTGGTGGTGGACGCCGGGATCGGCGCCCCGTCGCACGCGGCTCTCGCCATGGAGATGGGAGCGGACGCGGTGCTCGTCAACACCGCCATCTCGGTGGCCGGCGATCCGGTGGCCATGGCCCGCGCCTTTGCCCAGGCAGTCGAAGCCGGCCGCACCGCTTTTGAGGCTGGCATGGGCAGCCGAAGCAAGCAGGCCCATGCTTCGTCACCGCTTGAAGGCACCCTCGCCGCAGACCTTGGTTTTCTGGCCTGACCATGTTTATCTCACCTGATTTTCAACAACTCCAGCAGACGATCCAGAACTGTACTAGTTCAGATGTAGAACAGGCCCTGGCATCCAGAGCTCCTGACATCCAGGATCTGGCTGCACTCATCTCACCTGCGGCTGAAGCCTATCTGCCCGAGATTGCACGCCGGTCAGCGATCCTTACTGCCCAGCGTTTTGGCAAGACCATACAGCTTTACGCCCCGATCTATCTCTCCAATTACTGCACCAACCGCTGCGCCTATTGCGGTTTTGCCGCCAGCAACCGCATTGCCCGCAGATGCCTGACGCTCGACGAGGCCGAGACCGAGGCTGGAATCCTCTATGATCGCGGCTTTAAACACATTCTGCTGGTTTCAGGTGAGGCTGAAAATATTGTTGGTGTGGAATACCTGGAGGCCATCGCCCTCAGACTGCGGGGCCGCTTTGCCGCGGTCTCCATTGAGGTCCAGCCACTTTCCACCGCCCACTACACACGTCTCTTCAAGGCCGGCATCACAGCGGTTGCGGTCTATCAGGAGACCTACGACCAGGAAGTGTACAAACAGGTGCATCTCGCCGGAAAAAAGGCGGATTATCACTACCGGCTGGAGACCCCGGCCAGGGTTGCAGCAGCCGGAATGCGAGAGGTTGGAATCGGTGCCCTGCTGGGCCTGACCGACTGGCGGGCCGAGGGCTTAGCCATTGGCCTGCATCTGGCCTGGCTGCGTAAAAATTTCTGGAGGACAGCGGTCACCGTCTCCTTCCCGCGCCTGCGCCCTGCCGCCGGAGCCTTTGCCCCGCTGGTCCCGGTCTCGGAGCAGAACCTGAGTCAGCTTATCTTTGGACTGCGCCTCTTTGATCCGGACGTTGGGCTTGTCCTCTCTACCCGGGAAGAGGCGCGCTATCGGGACGGGATGCTGGGCCTTGGCCCCACCCGTTACTCGGCCGGCTCCTGCACCGCCCCAGGTGGTTACTCCAATCCCGACCCAACAGATGGGGAACAGTTCAGTGTCGGCGACCAACGTAGCGTGGAAGAAGTGAGCCTGGCCATTGCGGCCAAGGGATTTGATCCAGTGAGCAAGGACTGGGACAGCGCCTTCCAGACGGAACGATGAAAAACTATTTTCGCGCAGAGACGCTGAGGCGCAGAGAACAACAGGAA
>JANZPQ010000004.1:0-9741 GCA_038040945.1 Desulfobulbaceae bacterium
TCAAACCATAATGGGCTGGTCACATTCAAGTACATTGATAGCGAGACTGGTGCGACAAAACTCCGCACACTCCAGGGCGAAGAGTTCTTGCATCTCATCGTGCAACATGTACTACCAAAAGGGTTTAGGCGAGTTAGGGACCATGGGTTTCTTCATAGTAATGCAAAGAAGCTGCTATCTCTTGTCCAGCTCATCCTGCACGTCATTATTGAAATATTTGCACCACGCCAAAGACCTGCTTTCAAGTGTCCCTGCTGCAAGGCTTCGATGCTGATTGTAGAATTCCGGAGGACTTTAAGAAGGCCGGGACTTTTTTCAGTACCCCCTCGAGGGGTGTAACTGTTCTACCCGGCGCAGCCTCAATATTCATTTTAGAAGGAGGAAGATTGGTTCTATGAAATAATCGACTTTTTATGCTTGTTCAGGCAAAGGGACAAGTGCGTCCTGAGAAAAGTGCATATCATTCGATTGCACTTCTGACAGAATCCTTTGAAAAAGATATTTCCTTGTTATTACCCCGGGCTTGTTCAACCATGGATAAGATTGTGGATCGCTGCGCGCTCACAATCTATCCTTATTCGTTGGGTTGGTATTGCCCCAGTGTTTGCTTGTGGTAAAGGTGTTTAAATGCAATTTGATCTGGGATTATAATACTCAGGAAGAATCTCAAGTTGCCGTACACGACTCCCGTAATCAAAGATTGCCAGAGGTAAATTAAATCAGAATTACTACAGAATTAACTCCATGTGCTAACTACAGAAGACCTACAGCAGACGTAACTCTCTCATCATCTCAGCCGGGCTCTGCCCAAAGTAACGTTTGAACTCCCGACTAAACTGGGAAACGCTTTCATATCCCACTTTATCGGCTGCGATATAGGCTTTCATCTGTTCGTGTTTAATAAAATCTCGTGCTTTATTCAGCCTTACTTTTTTCAAATACTGGACCGGTGATTCGGATGTTACTTCCTTAAAGGTCCTGTGAAAGGTGGAGACACTCATATTTGCCAGTCTGGACAATTGTTCAACATCAAGTTTTGCAGCATAGTCACTGTGAATCGACTTCAATGCGCAGGAAACTCGGGCGAAATTACCATTATGCGCAGCTAACGCATAAAGTGATGAGGCTTGGGTTCCGCGAAGAGCTCGATACAATATTTCCTTAATCAATCCTGGCCCAAGTATCCAGGCTTCAGTTTCAGATTTAAGGCACTTCAGCAACCTAACAACAGCTTCATACATTTCCTCACCCATCTCAGCAGGTCCTATGCCCTTGGGTGTCTCACTCATGTTTATATTTTTCAGTCCATCGCTCTGCCCTAATTGTCCAATAAGTTCATGGAGCATGGGCATTTCAACATCTATACAAAGCCCCAAAAATGGTGCCTCAGAACTGGCAAAGGTTTCACACTCGAAAGGCATGGAAACAGAAGTGACAAGGTAATTGTTTGCGTCATACTGGAAAATTCTATCCCCCAGATATCCTATCTTACTCCCTTGGGCAACAATGAAAATCCCAGGATCATAGATCAGCGGGGTGCGGGGAATATGGCACTGGGATTTGAAAAAACGAACCCCTTTCAATCTTGATTCAGTAAATAGCTCTTGTAAGTCAAACTGCTCAAGCAGCTTTATCATCCGAGACATATGTCACTTCCTTTCATTTTAATTATTTTGTTTTTTTCACCATGGCACATATAGGCATAAAAAGACAGCATTGTTCAGCCAAAAAAACACACATCGGCAGAATTAGGCAATATTTAGGCAGAATCAGATATTCCTTTTTCCCTCTGGCAACCGTATATTCTCTCTCAGTTACAACAATAATCATACTGGGGGATAGATTATGATCAAAGCATAGTTCCCAGAATAAGGATTTCGAGAAAGTCGATCTGGAGCGCGCCCACTATCGATTAACGGACAACACTTCAAAACCAACATACAAGCACTATAAACGAGCATATCGGGATCACCCGAGCTGCACTAATTACAAAGGAAGAACACATGTCATCATTCATAGTTCCACGAAATATATATCACGGGCCCGGTTCTTTGGAGAATCTGAAAGAAGTTAAAGGTAAAAAAGCCGTTATAGTCACAGGTAGCGGTTCTATGAAGCGCTTCGGCTTTCTGGATAAAACCATCAACCTTTTGCAGGAAGTTGGCATTTCTTCGGTTGTATTTGAAGGGGTGGAAGCTGACCCCTCCGTCGAAACCGTTATGAAAGGAGTTGATTTTTTCAACCGTGAGAACCCTGATCTTATTATTGGCTTGGGTGGGTGTTCGGCCATCGATGCGGCTAAAGCCATGTGGGTTTTTTACGAGCATCCCGAGGCGACTTTTGAAGAGATCGTCCAGCCATTTACCATCAAGCCACTGCGCAACAAGGCTCGCTTTGTGGCCATCCCCTCCACCAGTGGGACAGGAACCGAGGCGACTTGTGTTGCTGTTATCACCGATCGTAAAAAAGGGACAAAATACCCCCTAGTCTCCTATGAACTCTGTCCAGATGTCGCCATTGTCGATGGGGAATTGGCCCAAAGTATGCCACCCCATGTCACTGCTAACACTGGGCTAGATGCGTTGTCCCACGGTGTTGAAGCCTTTGTCGCTACGATGGCGACCCCATACACCGATGCCCTGGCCCATGATTCAATTTGCATGGTTTTCAAAAATCTCCCTCGCGCTTACCAGAACGGAGAAGACATGGAGGCCCGTCAGGCTATGCACGACGCCTCTTGCTTGGCGGGGATGGCTTTTTCCAACGCCATTCTCGGGATTGTCCATGCGATAGCCCACCAAATCGGTGGCATGTTCGGTGTCCCCCACGGTCGCGCCAACGCCATCCTGATGCCGAACGTAATTCGGTTTAATAGCCGCGACACCGACAAGTATCGACTGTTGGCCCAGGCTCTTGGCAAGGAAACTGCCGAGGATTTTGCTAGGGAGATCGAAAGTCTCCGCCAGAGTGTAGGAATTGAAAACAGTTTCAAGGCATACGGTATTGATCCGAAGACTTGGGAAGAAAAGCTGGACGTGATGGTGCAGAACGCCATGGACGACCCCTGCACAGGCACCAATCCACGGAAGCCGACTCTGGAAGAAATGAAAAGGATCTTCGAGAGCTGCTTCAGTGGCGAGGCTCTCAACCTTTAACACTGAAAAGATGAGAGATTGTTTTAATTAATTTTAGCTTTCGCCAAAAGGCTGGAGATACTGTTCTCCGGCCTTTTGAAATGGTAGATTAAATAGCCTTCAGAGCAGAAGACTGCCAGATCAAATCTCTACCAAATTGATATTTTTAGGATTTTTATATTCCTACTGTATATTAAAACTGATCGTATTTTAATATTTGGAGGGGAACCCAACGCCAAGGCTCAGTGGTTGCGGGGCTGTTCCCGCAATCCAACTGAAGCCGATTGTTGGGCAATTTTGCCCTGAACTTTAACAGAGGGTCGCTTTTATGAAAAAAATACCGACAATCTTCGTCAGGAATCCGCAAAATATGAAAGAACTTTTAAACGAACCACACCCTCTTTGTGGCTGGGTTTTCGCTGGCGAAGGAGTAGCCACAAGAAAATATGACGGAACTTGCTGTAAGATCGAAGGCGGCGAGTTGTTCAAGCGGAGGGAGATTAAGCCTGGAGAGAGGCCACCGATTGGTTTTGTTGAGGAAGATTTTGACCATATAACTGGAAAACATGTGGGATGGATGCCGATTGATTGTACCGACAAACAGGATAAGTACCACTGCGAATCTTTTAGCGGCCAGCCAACCGGAACCTACGAGCTTATTGGCCCCAAAGTGCAAGGAAACCCTGAAGGGTTTGACCGACATACACTGTTTGCGCATAGCAAAGCGGAAGTATTTGATGATTGCCCACGTGATATGGATGGTCTGAAAAACTGGCTCACTGACCGAGACATCGAGGGTATCGTGTTTCATCATCCTGATGGCCGTATGGCAAAAATTAAAAAGCGTGACTTCAACTTAGCACGATAATCGAGCGGCCCAACAGTGTATTAGGCAGAATGAGCCAATATTGTGCTAGGCAGATTCTGTCTAGTATTTTTCTTGAATCTTGAGCCGTCCGTGTTTTTTCAACATATTCAATGCTAACTTTAACCAGTTAATCAAAAAATGACTTTTAGGTTTTCCAGAATTCCCCTCATCAGCATAAAAATGAATGAACGTTGATTCAAACAATCACAGTTGAAATATTTTTAACAGGAATTCTGGGAAATATGTCCGAAGGGAGCCAGTGGCAAGGTTAACCATTTAAGAAAAACCACAAGTTAATATGTTTCCTGAATCAATAAAAAAACAAGATGCACACCGTTATCTTCTTGGTCACCCCTACTTCGACGGCCTGATTCCTGCCGAGTGTCACCCTCCCCCAAAAAAAAGACCCGATTTCTCTCAAAGAGAGAGAGATCGGGCCGGGAGCAACAAGTTGAGTTTAGATTGAAATTTCATGAGTGAGAAAGTTGATAGCTTCTTTGTCAATCAAACCATATTCTGCCGTAAGGAGAACTCCGTTCTTCTTATCGGCAAACCACCATCGGCGGCAGGTTTTGTCGATAAAAAGTGACAACCGATTTGTGATGGCAATGAGCCCCTGTTTCTTTGCCAGTTTGATGATAGCTTTCCCCTGCTTGTTAAAATCTTTTTTAGACTGGACACATAATGCTGTCAATTTCTTTTCCATACAAACCTCCTTGTCTGATTATGCAGTTTGAAATCTATATTGGATCTGACATGAGGACCATACTTGTCCCGGCTCAACAGACGCAAGTTACGTGTAGCTCTATGTTTTAAATCATCCCTCACTGCTTGCAGTATATCCTAACTAGAATTTCAAGTCTAAGAATTAAAGATTATTCCTGATTATTCAATATCGGCAGAGTCAACATCACTTCCACTACAAGCCAACCCAGGTCAGACTCACGGAATCAAGAGTGCCAGAACACACCTTACTCAAGTTGACCTTGGTCATAAATAGAGGTTGACTCCTGTCAAGACCGATTTTGAGAAAACATCTTTTCCAGATTTGTCAGGTCGGGCACCTGAACTGCCACAACTCAGGCAAGCCAGCTGAAGCGTTCCCAGAAGTCGGGAAAGGATTTGGCGACACAGCCCTCATTGCTGATCTGGACGCCAGGCACTCTGAGACCCGTCACCGCAAAACTCATGGCCATACGATGATCCTTGTAGGTATCAATGAGTGCGCCATGCAGCCTCGCCCCGCCATCGCCATGGATAATCATGCTGTCCTGTTGTTCTTCCACCTGCGCCCCCATCTTGCTCAGTTCAGTGACCACGGCGCTTAGACGATCGCACTCCTTGATCCGCAGGTGGGCAATATTATTGATAACGGTCTTGCCATGGGCAAAGGCCGCAACCACCGCCAGGGTGGGAACGACATCCGGCATATCGCCCATGTCAACGGTGATCCCTTCCAGCCGCTCACGACCCTGCACCGTGATCCCGCCACCTTCGCGGCTGATATCACAGCCCATTCGGGCCAATAACGGCACAAGACCGGCATCCCCCTGCAGAGACGGCACCGGCACATTGCTCACCGTAACCCGGCCGGCAGTTATGGCAGCGGCCGCCCAGAAATAGGAGGCATTGGAGGCGTCCCCTACAATCTCATAGTCCATGGCCCGGTAGCATCCCTGGGGGATGACGAAGTGGGTCAGCTCCTGATTACAATCAACATCAATACCAAAATCCGACATGACGGAAAGAGTCATGGCCACATAGGGTTTTGACAGGATCTCACCCTTGACCTTGAGGATTGCCGGACGGGCCGCATAGGGCGCAACCAGCAGGAGCGAGGAGAGATACTGGCTGGACTTTCCTTCCGGCAGGATCGTCTCTCCGCCCTGCAGCCCATGGCTGTTAATGGTCAGTGGCGGACAGGCAGTGCCGGCGACCGAACTGATATCCACTCCCCAGCCCCTGAGCGCCTCTATAAGCGGACCGATGGGACGCTCGCGCATCCGCTCTTCGCCATCGATGGTAAAAAGACCATGGCCCAGGGCGGCAACCGAGGTGAGAAACCTGGTGGCGGTGCCATTATTGCCCAGATAGATCTCGCCGGTCGGGGTGGCAATCCTGCCACCATTGCCTTGCACCTGCCAGGCCTCACCTTTTTTATCGACACTAATCCCCATCTGGGCCAGGGCCTTAGAGGTATACTCTGTGTCTTCACTGGCCAGGGGGCCAAGCAGACGACTGCTGCCATCAGCCAGGGCTGCGGCAATCAGCGCCCTCTGGGTCAGACTCTTGGAACCGGGAACCACGATGGTCGCATCAACGCTTGTAACGGGGGATATCTCTTTCATCTCTTCTCTCTTGTCTTTCTTCGTTCCACAGTTAGGATTCAGGTTCGACCAAGGTATTCCCGGTCGCCTGATACAATCTTTGACGCATCAGCTCAACCGGAGCGGCCTTCCCGGTCCAGAGCTCAAACTGTGCCACCCCTTGATAGAGCAGCATCTCCAGTCCATTAATCACCTGGCATCCGGCCCCCTTCGCCTGCCTGAGCAGCCTGGTTTCAAGCGGGGCATAGACGATATCCATCACCACCTGGAAGCGGGAAAGGATGGTTTGGGGAACCGGGCTGAGCTGGACCTCCGGCTGCATCCCCACCGAGGTGGCATTGATGAGGATATCTCCCTGCAGACTGTCGGCCTCATCCAAAGGATGCCAGAGACAACCCAGATCCGCAGCCAGTGCCCTGCCCCGTGTCTCGGTCCTGCTGCAGAGGACAACATGCGCCCCCTCCTGCTGCAGTCCAAAGCCAATGGCCCGGGCAGAGCCGCCGGCGCCTAGAAGGACAACCTGCGTTCCCCGCAGGCTCACCTTCTCGGACAGGGCCCGATTGGCACCCAGCCAATCCGTATTGCTGCCGCAAAGATGCTTTTTGCCACCGACATCCTTGATCACAATGGTATTCACCGCCCCGATCTTCCGGGCCACATCCTCAATGACATCAAGCAGGGGGATGACCGCCTCCTTGTAGGGGATGGTCACACTCAGCCCTTTTACGCCGATGGCCTTCAGGCCGGCGACCCCAACCTCAAGATCCTGCAACGGAAAGGGCAGGTAAACGCTGTTTTCCCCCAGTTCAGCGAAGGCACCATTGTGCATGGCCGGACTCAGCGAATGACTCACCGGATTGCCGATAATGCCATAGAGGGCTGTCCGGCCATTAATTGTCATTGCCTCTACCATTGTTACTGGTGCTCCTTGCCCTGTATTGTCGAGGCATTCATCAGGGCCTCCATCTGCCTCAGGACTCCGACAGAGAGCTGACCCGGGGCCGTGGCCTCATCCTCGCGGGCGGCACAATAGGTCATGTAGCCGCCAAGCTCGACGGTGGCCAACCGGCTGATAACCCCGGGCCTGCCCATACAGAAGGCGATAAGAGGGATATCCATGGTGGCAGCCTCTTCCTGCAGGTTCAGCACCCGCAGGACATCATGATAATCATGGGCCATGGTCACAATCTTGGCAATATGGGCGCCCTTGTCCTGGATCATGGCCAGGCGCCCTACCAGTTCAGCCCTGGTGGGAGTTTCCTGGAAGTTATGCCAGGAGAGGATCAGACGAGAGGCAGACTTTTCCACCATTTCAAGCAGGGCCTTATGCGAGGAGCCAGGGGCCTTGAGCTCCAGATCAACATACGAAACGCCCTGCTCTATTCCCTCCAGCAGCGGAGCCATCCTCAGCTCTTCATCACCTGCAAAGTCCCCACCCTCCCAGATCGGCCGGTTGGTCAAAAGCAGGGGTTTTTTCAGCTGGGAAATAAAAGGGGCAACTGAAATATTCTTGAGACGGTTGAGACGGTCAAGGCGGATCTCAATCACATCGGCCACGGGACTGATGGACTCGGCTGCAGCCAGGGTTTCAGCAACTGTTTCTCTGGCAATGGAAACACATATGCGGTGCATCATTCCTTTCCTCTTTATTTTTTATTCTCAGGTGGAGCCTGGGGAAGACGGCCGGCAAGACGGATCGCCAGACCCACGAGCAGAGAGACAATGGCAAGATCGTCAATCAGTCCCAGACCAAGGATCCAATCCGGAACAAAATCAAACGGTGAAAGGAGATAGAGAATGGCCAGGAGCAGAATCCCTTTCACTTTCCAGGGCGTATCAGCACGAGTCAGGAGACGGGCATAGGAGGTGATCGTGGCCCAGAGGGAGCTATGCGGCGGCCGAGGGGAAGAGGTTCCTTGCATCTCTTTGCTCTCTTATCCGAGCTGCAGAGCGCCTATCAGGTCGCGGACTGACCCCAGCTTCTGCTCACGGACATAGGTGGCAATGCCATCAAGCACATCCACGGTGGCCCTGGGGTTGACAAAATTGGCGGTTCCCACCTGCACGGCGCTGGCCCCGGCGAGCATGAATTCCATGGCATCTTCGGCGCTTGTGATCCCGCCGATTCCTATGATCGGGATGGTCACCACCTGGGCGACCTGATAGACCATACGCAGGGCCACCGGCTTGATGGCAGGACCTGACAGCCCGCCAATGACATTGGCCAGCCGGGGACGCCGCGATTTGAGATCAATGGCCATGCCGATCAGGGTATTGATCAGGGAGACTCCATCCGCGCCAGCCTCCTGAACAGCCCTGGCCATCACGGTCACATCCGTGACATTGGGAGAGAGTTTGACGATGACCGGTACCTTGCAGCTCTGTTTCACCGCCCCGGTGACGGCAGCCGCCATCATCGGATCCGCCCCGAAGGCCACCCCGCCCTTCTTCACATTGGGGCAGGAGATATTCACTTCAATAGCGGCAACGCCCGGTGCCTCAGCCAGCCGTTCAGCTATCCGGCTGTACTCTTCAACTGAGCCGCCAAGGATATTGACAATTACGGGAACGCCGAGGGATTTGAGGTAGGGCATCTTCTCGCTGATAAAACGATCAACCCCCACATTTTCCAGACCGATGGCGTTGAGCATGCCACAGGCTGTCTCAACAATGCGAGGTGGAGGATTACCGGCACGCGGCTCAAGAGATATCCCCTTGACGACTACCGCCCCGAGGCGATGCAGATCAACAAAGGGCTCAAACTCACGGGCATAGCCAAAGGTCCCTGATGCGGTCATCACCGGGTTCTGCAACTCCAGGCTGCCGATGGAAACCCGCAGATCCAGCTTATCTCCATTCACTTTTACAGACTCCATAACAGATCCCCCGAGTCAAAAACCGGCCCGTCAGAGCAGGCATGGGCATAGCCGCCTGTCTTTAAGGGAACGGCACAGCCAAGACAGGCCCCCATTCCACAGGCCATTACCGTTTCCACCGAGACCTGACAGGAGATCTTTTCTTTGAGACACAGATGGTGGATCGCCGCCATCATCGGCCGGGGTCCACAGCTGTAGACAGTAAATTCACGGGTCAGATTCAGTCCTTTCAAAACATCGGTGACCAAGCCATGATGGCCAAACGAACCATCATCGGTGGCTGCCAGGACCTCTATGCCCAGCTTCTGAAAATCGGCAACGAGCGGCTCAAGTTCTTGCCGATTGCGGGCGCCAAGAATAACCCTGGGCATCACCCTTGACGCCTCGTCAAGATGGCTCTGCTGCAAGAAACGGCTGGCCAGAAAGAGCATCGGGGCAATCCCCATGCCGCCGCCAATCAGACAGGCCGCCCCTGGCTCACCAAGGACAAAACCTCTGCCCAGGGGACCAAGGACGGATACCAGTTCACCCGCTTT
>JANZPQ010000005.1:0-6613 GCA_038040945.1 Desulfobulbaceae bacterium
CAGGCCATTTCCTTTTTTACAAGAATGAATACCACCACTCTTATCAATGAGTAGAGTAAGCAGTAAACCGTATGCCGTTCCCCCAAGACGATTTTCTCACTTGGGCAAACGTCAATAGTCCATCAAGTATAGTCAAGAGGAAAAGAGTTTCCCCCCGTTCAGAACGAACCGGAATGGACTTTTATAAGAGACCCCGGTATAATTACATATTACATACAACCATTTCAACTGAGACAAGGATGAGACATGACAAAGATAAAAATTAAAGGCATGAGCTGTCAGCACTGTGTAGATTCCACTCGTAAATCTCTTGAAGCAATAGCCGGGATTTCCAATATCCAGATTGATCTGGCAAGGAACGAGGCAACATTTGATGGTAAGGTTGATATCCAGACAGTGAAAGAGGCCATCACCAAGATTGGTTTTGAGCTCATTCAATAAACAGCACAAGGAACACGGCTCATTCTTCAGTGCTTGTCCTCTTGAATTATACACCCGTAAAATGGTGTCATATTGTCATTCAAAAACCTTCTCCCTTCCTCTCTACTTTGCGGAGATAGATGAAAGTGAAAGGCATTAAATCCCATATCACAGCCATTCTTGCAATTCTCCTGACTATCGGCATGCTCTTGATAACTCTCGTTATCACCATGTTCTGGCAACGGAGCTTATTGCGTGCGGAGATGGAAAAATCTGTGTCAGTCCTCTCTGCTGTGGCCAAGAGCTGGATGACAACAGCAGATCAAAAGGGATTATTTTTACAAAGTGTTATGCCTCACCTTCAAAATGAGCTGGGGGCTTCCTGCGTCATGCTTTCCATTAATAATATCATCACCACGGTCCCCGAAAGGTGTGATCAAGAAGACTCAGAACTTAAAAAAAATATTGAGCAGGTTATTGGGACAGGACTTGCAAGCACAAAAACAATCGACACAGGCCCGCAGCTTCCTTTTCTCGGTCGTCGGAGTCTGCTGACTGTCGTCCCCATACAACAGCATGGAGTGCATGGCTCCATAGGCGCCACAATATCTTTACAATCCGTATATGACCAGGTGAATCAAGGACGTCAGGTTGCCTATATCTATATTCTGGTCAATGTCATTATCCTCACAACCATCGGCCTGTTTCGTTTCATTCACATTGCAATTCGCCCTATCGAAGACCTGGTGACACTGACAGACACCTATCAGAGCGACAACAACAGCCCCTTTCTCTCCGACCAAGAGGCGAATGAATTTGGACAACTTTCCATTGCCCTCAACAGAATGCTGCATCGAATAAATGATGACAGACAGAAACTGCGTGAGACCGTCGGCTCACTTGAAAAAGTGAACCAACAGTTGCGAGCTACCCAGCAAAAAATGATCCAGACAGAAAAGATGGCGGCCATCGGCAGACTGGCCGCCGGCCTTGCCCATGAAATTGGTAATCCCTTAGGGATTGTACAGGGGTATCTGGAGATGTTGGGACAATCCGGCTTATCAAAAGAGGAACAACAACAGTTTTCCAATCGTTCCATGCTTGAGTTGGAACGGATCAATCGCCTGATTCACCAACTCCTGGATTTTTCCAGAACCCGAACCGATGATTCCAGCATGGTGGCAATCCATCCGCTCCTCACAAAGCTTGTTGACATGCTGCAGGACCAGAAAGAATTGGCGGGTCTTGAATTTCACTTACATCTTGAGGCGGAGTATGATCAAGTGGCAGTTGGAGCGGAGAGTTTACATCAAGTTTTTCTCAACTGCCTGCTGAATTCGATTGATGCCATAAAAGAATATCCTGTTCCATATACAGGAAAAATATGTTTATCCACTGTCAATACCAGCAATGACGAGGGAAAACAATGTATCCAGATCACGATAGAGGACAACGGAATCGGAATCAAAGACGCAGATAAGGACAAGCTGTTTGATCCATTTTTCACCACCAAGGAACCAGGAAAAGGTACCGGCCTTGGTCTTTCTGTTTCCTATGCGCTCATTGAGGGTGCCCACGGACAGATGCAGATACAAGGAAAGGACTCTCAAGGCGCCACCGTCTTTATCCTTCTTCCCGTTATGGCCTAATCGCTCAATGATGTGCCTGATATTTCTTCAAAATTTGAATTTTCGTTAAAATGAAAAAAAACAGAACATTGCTTATCGTCGATGACGAAGAGAATATGCGTCACATGCTGCAGGCCATGGTGAGTCGTCATGGCTATACGGTTGAAACGGCCGTTGATGGCCAGGATGCCCTGCTCAAAATTGCCGGAAAAGACTTCGATTTCATCCTCTGTGACATCAGGATGCCCAACATGGACGGCATTGCCTTTCTCCAGAACGCCGGACCGACCATCCAGACATCGACGGTTATCATGATGTCTGCCTATGGCACCATCGATATTGCCCTTGAAGCAATCCAGGCCGGGGCCTATGATTTTATTTCAAAGCCCTTCAAAAGGGACGAGGTCCTGCTTACCCTGAAAAAAGCAGAAGAGAGAGAGAGCCTGAGACAGGAGAACCGGTTGCTGAAAGAGCAGCTGGAAGAGATCAAGGCAGGTGATGGTTTTGACAGGATGGTTGCCGGCAGCAAGGCCATGCATGCACTGTTCACCCTGGCCAGAAAAGTTGCTCCTTACAATACGACCGTCCTGATCGTCGGTGAATCCGGTACCGGTAAAGAACTGGTGGCCAGAGGTATCTATGTATCATCACACAGAAACGAACAGCCCTTTATTGCCGTAAACTGTGGCAGCATCCCTGAGAATTTACTGGAGAGTGAGTTTTTTGGCTATGTAAAGGGTGCCTTTACCGGGGCAGATAAAACGCGGAAAGGCCTCCTGGCCGAGGCAGATGGGGGGACGCTTTTTCTCGATGAGATAGGTGAACTTCCCTTAGGCATGCAGGTAAAACTCCTCCGGGTCTTACAGGAGGGAGAAATCAAACCCCTTGGCGCCAATAAAACTGAGAAGATTGATGTGCGCATCCTGGCCGCAACTGCCAGAAATCTCGAGGATGAGGTGCGCCAGGGAACCTTCCGGGAAGATCTGTTTTACCGTCTCAATGTTTTGAGCATACACATTCCCCCCTTAAGAGAGAGAGCTGAAGACATTGCCCTTTTATGCAGTCACTTTATTAAAAAATTCAACATAACTCTCGGAACGAATATCAGCTCAATAACAGCTGAGGCCATGGAAAAGCTCCTGGCTCATAGCTGGCCTGGAAATGTAAGGGAGCTGGAAAATATAATTCAGAGAGGAATTGTACTGGCCGAGGATCAAACCATTGGCCTGGAGCAATTGCCACCGCATCTTGTTCAAGCGACCCCAGCAGCATGTTTTGAACAGTTCTTCACCGGCTTTTCCCTGAAAAAAGCTCAAAAAGCAATGGAAGAAAAAATAATCGCCAAGGCCTTGCTAGAGACAGGAGGCAATCGTTTACAGGCCTCAAAATTATTGGAGCTCAGCTACCCTTCCCTGCTGAGCAAAATCAAGGAGTACAGGATTGTCATTGAATAATCTCTTCTTTGCAACCGACAGTTCGCGCCACAACACAATAATCCCACTCACCTCTGACTAACCGAACGACGCCATCAACTCGGCCTCGGCCACAAGTTTTTCTTCCACATAGGCCTGAGCGCCCATCTGCCAGATTCCCCGCCGCCTCTTCAAGAGCTCCAGCTTGAAATGAATTTGATCTCCCGGGGTTACAGGTTGCCGAAAACGGGCCTTGTCAACACCAACAAAATAAAGAACCTTTTTGCCGATATTCTCCGGCTCAGAATAGAAGGCCAGCACCCCGCCGACCTGAGCCATCCCTTCCAGAATCAGGACGCCTGGCATAACAGGCCTTCCCGGAAAATGGCCCTGAAAAAAAGGCTCGTTAAAGGTGACGTTCTTCAACCCGACAATATTCTTCTCCGGCGTTATCGCCAGGATCCGATCCACCAGCACAAAGGGGTAGCGATGGGGCAGGAGCCTCAATATCTCCAGAATATCTATTTTCTCAGGAATGACTAGTTCAGACATGATCAGCTCTCCTTTCCTACTTGCTTTTCTTGAATATCTTGTGCACCTTTCAACGCCGTTATCTCCTTGCGCATGCGTCGCAGCTCTGTCACCATTTCCGGCAATCTTCCGAGAGAGGCAACTACCCTGGCAAATTTTTTCATGGGCATGGCAGGTGTACCACCGATCACCGCGCCGCGAGGCTGATTATTATGAACCCCGGCCTGAGCCGACACCATCACCCCGTCTTCCAGCTGAATATGACCGGAAAGCCCAGCCTGACCGCCAAGTACCACATTGCGACCCAGGGTCGTTGAGCCGGCAATACCAACTTGCGCCACGAGCAGACAATTTTCGCCAACCACCACATTATGGGCCACCTGAACCATATTATCAATCTTGGTTCCGGACTTGATCCAGGTTACGCCAAAGGTGGCCCGATCAACACAGGCATTGGCCCCGATTTCCACATCATCATCAATCTGCACGATTCCCACCTGCGGCCGTTTCACATGATAGCCTCGGCTATCGGTGGCATACCCATAGCCATCACTGCCAATCACTGCACCCGGGTGAATGGTCACCCGGCAACCGATCCGGCAACCACACCCCACCGTCACATTGGCCAGAATTCTGGTGTCATCACCAATGGCAACATCATCGCCAATCACCACCCCCGATGCAATGGTCACCCGCTGCCCAAGACACACCCTCTCGCCAATGAGGGCGAAGGGGGCAATGGATATTTCATCCGGCACCACAGTCTGCTCTCCCACATGGGACTTTGCATGCACCCCTGTGGCCAGGAAAGGGGCTTCCAGCTGATAGGTATGCACTATGGCTGCAGCCAGATAAGGGTCACGCACACGGATAATGGGTATTGCTGCTGTTTCAATGGCCAGAGGGACAATTACTGCCGAAGCGGCAGTAATTGCAAGAGACGCATCTTCCTTTGCCTGTGCCAGAAAGCTGATTGTCCCTTCCCCAGCCGTGTCGAGTGCATCCAGCGCATGGATCTGTACCTCGCCATCACCAACCAATTCCCCCTCAACCAATGCAGCCAACTGCCGTAACAACACACTTTTCACCGTCACACCCATCCTATTTCCACCCTGTTATCCTTCCTAATCCCATTTTCGGTACTGTGATATTATTCCGGATACAGAAGATACTTGGCCCGCACGTCCTTGAACTCCTGCAGTTTTTCCTGCCAACCAGCCTCAATTTCTTTTATTGGCAGACCGGCTTCAAGCTCATGGCGCACCTTCTGGTCACCCAGGATAAGATCCATGGGCAATCGCTCATATTCATATTCATAGGGCGGCTCTTTATATGAAAAATCTTCTGGATACAATTGTAAGACCACCTGCAAGAGGGCCAGAGAGGTCCGGTAAGGCAAAAATGTACCGGCGTCTGTTACATGAAGCTGAAAACCGACACAGGCCTTGCCAGCCCACTTGCCGGAAGTCGGCTCAAAGATCAGCGGCCTCAAAAAGCAACCGGGCAGATCTGTCCGCTCCAGGGCCTTCAAGATCGGCTCATGTTCCCAGAATGGAGCCTCAACCAGTTCAAACGGCAGAGTGGTACCCCGTCCCTCCGAAATATTGGTCCCTTCCCAGATCACCTGCCCCGGATAGACCAGGGCCGTTTCCGGCGTAGGTATGTTAGGAGAAGGAAAGACCCAGGGAAAACCGGTATCCCTGAACAACATAGAACGTTTCCACCCCTGCATGGGAACTACCTGCAGATCGGCACCCAGACTAAACTCCTGATTTATCAGCAGGGCCAGTTCACCAAAGGTCAGGCCATGGCGCATGGGCAGGGGATACAAGCCGACAAAAGATGTCCACTCAGGCTCCAGGACATTGCCCTCAACCGCTATGCCGCCCACTGGATTTGGGCGATCGAGCACCACAACCCGCTTTCCATACTCAGCAGCAGCCTCCAGACAATAGGCCATGGTATAAAGGAAGGTATAGACCCTGGTTCCCACATCCACCAGATCGATGAGCAGGATGTCCAGATGATCAAACATGGCCCTCGATGGCCGGCGGCTCTCCCCGTAGAGACTGAAAAGAGGCAGCCCGGTCAAACGGTCAATCTCATGACCGGATTCGATCATATTGTCCTGTTTCTCGCAGAAAAACCCATGCTGGGGAGAAAAGAGACAAGTCAACAAGGAGCCTAATCTTTGCTGTAGGAGGACTCGGGCATGCACAAGATTACGGTCAGTGGATGCCTGATTGGAAAGAAGCCCCAGCCGCTTGCCGTCCAAAGCTGAAGGCAAAACAGCCAGGAGATTTTCCAGTCCGTTGGAAATTATGTTTGTAAGCATAAAAGAATTATCCATTACTCAACAGTCACGCTTTTCGCCAGATTTCGTGGCTGATCTACGTCACAGCCGCGCCTGGTAGCAATCTCATAGGCGAGAAGCTGGGCCGGAATGGTATACAAGATAGGGTTCATCTCCTCATGCACCTGGGGCAGGTAGATGACATCGTCGGTAATAGTCTGCAGATGGCTGTCGCCTTCAGTTCCCAAAAGGATCAGACGTCCAGCCCTGGCCTTTATCTCTTCCACATTGGAGATTGACTTCTGATAGACGGCGTCACGGGGCACAAG
>JANZPQ010000006.1:0-3776 GCA_038040945.1 Desulfobulbaceae bacterium
CGGTGTCAACCGAGATGACGATATCGCCCAATTCCTTGACCGGCAGCAGGGACAAAGAGCTGTCTGCACCGTCGGCAAAGGGAAAGGAGAGGACATTGGTCGGGCCGCTCTTGTGCCGGTAGTGATCGTTCAGCCAGCTTATCTCCTGATCGTCCACCAGGAGGATGCTGAGGCCATGGTCGGCAACCCGGCATTCCCGCAGGAGGGTAGCGGCGCGTCGCTGCAGGAGACGGCTGTTTATGCGGCAGTCCGGGCAATGGTAATGAAAAGAGAGATCAACGGGCATAGGTTTTGAGGGTGTGGATTTGAGGATGCGATGCAGGCAGATGTCTTAATGATGGTGCCGAGTATTGACTGCAGCAGGTGGATTTTCTGCCGCCACCGTGTTCTCCGGTTTTTGTTCATAGGCGGTGATGATCTTCTGGACCAGAGGGTGACGCACGACATCGGCCTGGGTAAAGGGGCAGATGGCGATACCTTCAATGGCATTGAGGATCTTCCTGGCTTCAAGGAGCCCTGACTGTTTGGGAACCGGCAGGTCCACCTGGGTGATGTCTCCGGTGATGACGGCCTGGGAGTCAAAGCCGATCCTGGTGAGAAACATCTTCATCTGTTCACGGGTGGTATTCTGGGCCTCATCAAGGATGATAAAGGCGTTGCTCAGGGTGCGGCCACGCATGAAGGCCAAAGGGGCAATCTCGATGATACCCTGTTCGATCAGGGCAGTGCTCTTTTCCGAGCCCAGCATGTCGCTCAAGGCATCATACAAGGGCCTGAGATAGGGATTGACCTTCTGGGCCAGATCGCCAGGCAGGAAACCGAGTTTTTCCCCGGCCTCAACCGCCGGCCTGGTCAGGATGATGGAGCGCACCTGACCATTGGTCAAGGCGGAAACAGCCATGGCCACGGCCAGATAGGTCTTGCCGGTGCCCGCCGGGCCAATGCCGAAGACAATGTCATTGTTGCGGATGGCGTCGATATAGTTTTTCTGGTTGGAGGTTTTGGGCGATATAATGCGATTCTGAGTGGTAATATAGACTTTGTCAAGAAAGATCTTGTCAAGCCGGGCCTGGGGGTTTGACTGAAGGGCACGCAGGCCAAAGGCAAAGTCAGAGGAAAAGACCTTCAAGCCCTTGCGGATCAGGCCGTAAAACTGTTCCAGCAGTTCGGCTGCCAGTACCACCTCATGTCCAAGGCCGGTGATATGAACCCCCTTGCCTCGGACATGGATCGTGACTCCACAGCATTGTTCCACGGTCTGTAGATTCTTGTTCAGGTCTCCAAAAAGTGTGGCGGTCAGCTCGTTATCGGCAAAGTCAAGGTCGCGGCTCAGCGGCTGGAGGGCCGCTTTATTTTTTTGTGGTCTTGCCAAGGGCTGCATCTATCTTTTGCTGAATGGATTCAAGACTGCGTTCCTCCCGCAAGAGTCGGCCATTGATGAAGATTGTGGGTGTCCCGCTTACCCCAGCTTGTTGGGCATCCATGATGTCCTGATCAAGTTTTTGTCTGATCTTGGGAGAGGCCATGTCTCTCTTGAACTGTTCTATCTTGAGCCCAAGTTTTATCGCAATGCCTTCAATGGTCTCATTGTTGATAGCTGGCAGGGCAAAGAGGGCATCATGAAATTCCCAGAATTTTCCTTGTTCTCCGGCGGCAAGCGCGGTGCGGGCTGCAGGATCAGCAAATTGATGCATGGCCAGCGGAAGATTTTTCAGGACGATTTTTACAGTGTCTGGATTATGTTCGAGCACCTGCTCGAGAAGCGGCGAAACCTTGCCGCAGTGAGGTCACTCAAAATCGGTAAAGACGGCGATGGTAACCGGAGCAGTGGCCAGGCCGAGAAAGGGTGAGCCAGCGGTATTGATATCGGTGATAAAATCAATGGTCAGGTCGGAGAAGGCCTTGGTCTCCTGGTTGATGAGGTAGAGTTTTTCACCGCGTGGCGCGATATCGATGGCTGAAACCCCTTTATCAACCGGGATTGATCCTGTCTGTTCGCCCTGATTGTCATAGACAAGCACGGTATGTTGGTCGGTCAGGATGAAGACCCGTTTTCCATCGAGTGAATAAACGATGTCCAGAGGCTTTGCCGGAAGATCCCAGCTTTTTTCTACATTCCAGTCAATGCTGGAGGAGGGTGTTGTGTTTGCCGCAGCAAAGGCCTGTCCGCTAACAAAGGACGTCAGAAGCAGGGCGCATCCAGTTACTGTCTGTTTATATTTCATCGATTTCCTCTGGGTTTGTGTGATTGTATGAAGGAGAGTGATACGTTCCTTCTGATGAAAGGATTAATTTTTAATAATAGTCGCTGTTGATGGATTTGGCAAGAAGTTCTGAAAAATTTCGAAAGGCTGATTGGATGGCTTGTCTGGCTCTGCAGGAGTATTGGTGGTCGGAATTTTTGTGTGGAGAACATTTATTTGGTCTGTTCCCGGTTGAATCTCCCTTGACTGGTAGAAAGATGTGAATTATTAGATAACAGACTAAGAAAGAATTCAAAGAAACTGCAGGCAGCTGTTGGTGTCACTGATTCTGATCATTCAGCTCTATGCTCTGAATCAGATAGTAAATGTTGCAGCGTGTTGAAAGGGTTGCGAGAGTGGCGGAATTGGTAGACGCACTGGTCTTAGGAACCAGCGCCTAGTGCATGGGGGTTCGAGTCCCCCCTCTCGCACCATGTATGTTACATGACGTGGTAAGTGGCTTGGGAATACTTTTCTGTGCTTTTCTGCAGAAAATCAAGTCAGTTATTCAGCTTATAAGGGGATGTGTCTGCTGTGATTGTTGAACGCCCCGCGATTAATCTCAATTGAAAGGATGTTAACGATGGATGTTGTTGTCGAGAAACTCACTGATCTTACAAGAAAAATTACCATAACTGTGCCGGAAGGCGTTGTGCAGAAAGAACTTAAAGATGCCTACGATAAGGTGCAGAAAGATGTGAAGTTGAAAGGTTTCAGACGTGGCAAGGTGCCTCGTTCCGTTATCCTCAAGAATTTCCAGCAGAAGGTTGAGTCCGAGGTCGCGGAGAAACTGGTTCAGGATACCTATTTTTCAGCTATTGAGCAGGAAAAAATTGATCCGGTCGTTCACCCTGAGATCAGCGAGCCGCTCTTTAAAGAAGATGGCACCTTCAGTTATGTGGCCATGATTGATACGAAACCCGAGTTTGAGCTCCAGGGGTATAAGGGGCTTGACGTCGAAAAGCCTGTTGTGGCAGTGAGCGATGAAGAGGTCAGCGCCGAGTTGGAGTCCTTGCGGGTTGAGATGGCCCCCCTGGGTTCCGTGGGTGATCGTCCGGTAGCGAAAGGGGACATCGCTGTTGTTGACTTCCAGGGGTTTTACAATGACAAACCCATGAAAGAAGTGAAAAATGATAACTTCTCCGTAGATGTCGGTTCCGGGCGCATCAGTCCTGAGTTTGAGGAAAAGCTTGTCGGCATGCGACAAGGGGAAGAGGCTAGTCACGAGGTGGAATTTCCTGACAAATATCCAAATCCTGTGCTTGCCGGCAAGAAGGTGACCTTCAAGGTCAAGGTGAAAGATGTGAAAGAACGTCTTCTTCCAGAGCTTGATGATGAATTTGCCAAAGATGTGGGCAGTGAATATGCAAGTCTGGCGGAATTGAAGAGTGCCATCCAAGACCGGATTGTCAAACAGAAAGAAGAAAAGGCGGATGGCGATCTGACTGATCGGATTATGCACAAGCTCCTCGATAATCACACCTTCCCGGTTCCTGTCCGTCTGGTGCGTTTCGAGGTGGAAGAGATGATCAA
>JANZPQ010000007.1:0-7530 GCA_038040945.1 Desulfobulbaceae bacterium
TGTTGAGCAGTCAGGGGGATTTCACCACCACTTTCGACCTCAAGGGCTTTCCACTCTCCGTATTGTCGGAACAGATACGACCGCTTCTTGATCTCGACCCCACCTCCGGCAGCTTTGACCTCTCTGTCACGCACAAGCGGCACAAGGGCGAAGAACAGGGAGAGGCGACCTTTCTCTTCTCAGATCTCCGCCCTGGCTCAGCGCAAGCCGACACCGCCCTGCCCCTCGCCCTGCTTGCAAACAACCAGGATCAGATGCAAGTGCTGATCCCCCTATCGACAAAGAGCGACACCCCCCTGTTCAAACAGACCGTGGCCCTCTTCCAGACTCAGATAGTCAAGGCCGGCGTGGCACCCTTGTTGCTGGCAGGAGCTGAGTTTGCCGACCTTCAGGAAAGGCAGTTTATCACCTTCCCTGAAGGCCTGAGCGAACTTGACGTTCTCGGTGATAACGATGTCCACGAAACCTTGCAGCACTTTGCAGACCTGCTGGCTGAGCGCCCGCACCTGGGCCTTGTCCTTAACGGGATGGCCGACCCGACCCATGACCGGGCCGTGATCCAGAAGGCACTGGAGGAAAAAGAAAGAAAACGGATTGCCCTGAAAAACGAACAAAGGCTGGAGGAGTGGCAAAAAAAAGAGCAAATAAAAGAGCAGACACTGAAGGCACAGCAGGCAGCTGCACCTCCGGGAAAGATCATCGAAAGAAATATCCCGGCACAGGATGGGCCGCCAGCACCCTTACAGCCTGAACCGGTCACCGTCTCAGAGACAACGCTCCAGGACCTTGCCCAGGAGCGGGCCTTGCAGGTCTATGATTTCTACGCCACTCTGCCCGGCATCGCTTCGGGACGGATCACCCTTCAGGATAAGACCCGAATCAGCGAAGCGGAGAGTCCAGGAAATCGCGTGCTGATCGAACTCAAGCCGGTATTCCAAAATATCCATAACATCGAAATGCCGTGACCGGCATAAGGAGCCGTAACGAAATGGTCAGACATGTAATAGTTTTTTTCGCAACGGCTCCTAAATATTCCGAGCCGGCAGGACAATGACACCCCTGCCCTTGAACATATCCTATACAACCCTCTTTGAAGGGCTGGGGCTCCTTTCGCTGACGACCTTTCTGATCAGTCTGCTGCTCATCCCCTATCTTATCTCCAGGGCCTCTGTCGATTATTTTCTCACCCATGCCACGATTGTGGAGCAACGGCACAGACGCCATCCCGCCATCGCCATCTTCATCAAGATCATCCGCAACAGCCTGGGATGTGTCTTATGTCTCGCCGGATTCATCATGCTTTTTCTGCCGGGCCAGGGCGTGATCACCATGCTGATCGGAGTTTCTCTCCTTGATGTCCCCGGAAGGCAGAAGGTGCTGGACGCCCTGATCCACAGACCGTCTCTACAACAGGCGCTGAACTGGATTCGCCAGAAAACAGGGCGGCCACCCTTTCATTTTCCAGCAAAATAAACACAGCCGTGTCCATTTCTCTCACCCCGTTTCAACAGGCGCTGATCTCCTGGTTTCAGACAGGACAACGCGCCCTGCCCTGGCGCGAAGAGTACATCCCTTACCAGATCTGGATCTCAGAGATCATGCTGCAACAGACCCAGATGGAAAGAGTCACCCTCTTCTTTGAGCGCTGGCTGCAGGAGTTCCCAGATATTCACACCCTCGCTCTCGCCTCGGAAGACAAGGTGCTCAAATGCTGGGAAGGCCTTGGTTATTACAGCCGGGCCAGGAATATCCTTCAATGCGCCCGGATCCTTGTCCGTGACCATGACGGGATCATCCCCAGCGACCCAAAATCCCTGCTGGCCCTGCCGGGTATCGGCCCTTATACGGCCGGTGCCATTTCCTCAATCGCTTACAATCGCACGGTTCCCCTGGTCGATGCCAATATCGGCCGGCTCTTTGCCCGGCTCTTCGATATTGACATTCCTCTGGCACGGGCCGGTAAGCTCTTGTGGCAGAAGGCGGAAGAACTGGTGCCGGAGGGCCGGGCACGCTCCTTCAACCAGGGACTGATGGAACTGGGGGCGCTGATCTGCACCCCGAAAAATCCTGGCTGCAGGCAATGTCCCTTACAGCCGTTCTGCATGGCCCACAGGGATGAGCGGATTCCAGAGCGGCCGATCCCCCAAAAAGGCAAAGCAATTATCACGATCGAGATGGCAACCGGCGTTCTGGCGCATCCACAGGGCAATGGTCAGTTCTTTATCCAGCAGCGCCTGGCCGATGATGTCTGGGGTAGTCTCTGGGAATTCCCCGGCGGCAGACTTAAACCCGACGAGAAACCTGAACAGGCTGTTATCCGTGAGTTTCTGGAGGAGACCGGCTTCACTGTGCGGATCGACCGGAAGATAACGACCACCACCCATCATTACAGCCGCTACAAGGTCATCCTCCACTGCTTCCACTGTTTCCTGGACAGCCTTGAGTCAGAGGAGCTCCCGGCTCCGATTCTCTCTGCGGCCCAGGAATATCTCTGGGTCAGCGTTTCAGAGCTGGCCGATTTTGCCTTCCCGGCAGGCCACCGGAAACTCATCGACTTCATGAATCAGCCTTCTGGTTGATAAAATCACGCGCCAGCCAGACCAGCAGGAGTACAGGAAGCCCCATCAGCGCCGTCATGAGGAAAAAGGATTCATAGCCCCAGGAGGCTGTAACCGTCCCGGAATAGCCGCCGATGAGTTTGGGAAAGAGGGTCATGAGCGAACTGAAGAGGGCATACTGGACAGCGGTAAAAGAGATATTGGTCAGGCTGGAGAGAAAGGCGATAAAGGCGGTACTGGCAAGCCCGGCACAGAAGCTGTCAGCCGCTATAACCACGGTCAGCATGGTCAGGTCAGTGCCGCTTCCGGCGAGGAGCATGAAGAGCAGATTGGTGCCGGCAGCCAGGAGGGCGCCGGAAAAAAGAATGGCGTACACCCCGAAACGCACGGTCAGCACGCCACCCAGAAAACCGCCAACCAAGGTCATTCCGAGACCAAAGCTCTTGGTGACAGTGGCAATCACATTCTTGCTGAACCCCATATCGATATAAAAGACGTTGGCCACCACCCCAAGGACGATATCAGAGACCCGGTAGAAACCGACCAGGACCAGCAGCAGAACCGCTGTCTTCCCCCCATATCTGCTGAAAAAATCCCGGACCGGGGCGATATAGGTCTCACGCACCATCTCCTGATCGACAACACCAAGCAGGACAGCAAGCCTGGCGACCAGCGCCGCAAACCCCAAGGCCAGGAAGAGACGGCACGACTCCACCAGAAAGGCAACGAGTTCAAGGTGGAGCTCCGCTCGCTGGGCAAGACCCTCCTTCACAGAAGAGACCAGCGAGGCGCTGAAGAAAAAGCTGCCGCCAAAGGAGGCCGCAATCAGCAGAAAGAGAAGCAGCAGGCGCAGAGAGTGTTGCAGAGAGTAATGGTGGCTGCCGGCACCTTCATTTCTCTCCGGTTCTCCAATGCAGAAAGTGGTTATCACCCCGACAGACATGACCCCGGCCATGACCAGATAGGTCATCTGCCAGGCCTCAAAACGATACAGCTCCCTGGTGGTGCCAAACAAGGTTGCCAGATAGAGTGACCCGGCCCCGGCAACCAACATGCCAACCCTGTAGCCGGCGACATAACTGGATGCCAGCAGGGCCTGCATGGAGGAGCCGATACATTCGATGCGATAGGCATCAATGACAATATCCTGGCTGGCCGAGGAAAATCCCAGCAGAATTGCCGCCAGGGCCATCATGATCATGCTTCTCTCACCGAGCAGTGGATCCGTACAGGCCATCCAGACAATGGCCGTCATGACGGACAACTGGGCCAGAAGCAGCCAGGAGCGCCGCCTGCCCAGCAGACGGGTGAGCAGAGGAAGAGGCATCTTGTCGATGAGCGGGGCCCAGACGAATTTAAAGGAATAACCGAGGGCGGCCCAACTGAAAAAAGTGACCGCGGCCCGGTCAATGCCGGCCTCGCGCAGCCAGACAGATAGTGTGGAAAAAATCAGCAGGATGGGAATCCCTGCGGAAAAACCGAGAAAGAAGAGGGCCAAAACCTGGGGGTGCAGCCAGGCCTTGAACAGAGTGTTATGCCTTTGCCCGACCGCTAAAGGCGCAAGCGAAGATGTTTCATTTTTCCTGCTCATTCTTGTCTTTTCCATCCAATATGGTTATGCTGTTAAAGATAAGCAAGAGAGGAGACTTTTCCATTCTTCTTTCCATAAACAACTACGTTTCTTTTACCTTTCTTTTCTACTGAAATCATCGCCGCAGTTCAAGCGATAAAGCCATTCTGTTCCCTATGCCCATACAAACATACAACACTTTAAGCCGTAAAAAAGAACCTCTCACGCCGCTGGAAGACGGCCATGTCAAACTCTATGTCTGCGGTATTACGTCCTATGACTTCTGCCACATCGGACATGCCAGATCAGCACTCGCCTTTGACATGATCGTCCGTTATCTGCGCTACCGGGGATATACCGTCACCTATATCCGTAATTTTACAGATATTGATGATAAGATCATCAATCGGGCTGCGGAACAGGGCGTAAGCGCCCAGACCTTGGCTGAGCGCTACATCGATGAGTTTTATGTGGCTATGGATAAACTCGGTATCGATCGTCCGACCCTTGAACCCCGGGCCACCGAACACATCCCGGAGATGATTGAGCTGATCTCCGAGCTGATCAGCAAGGGACTTGCCTACCCGTCAGGCAGCGATGTCTATTATTCGGTGAACGGCTTTCCAGAGTACGGCAAGCTTTCAGGCCGCAACCTTGACGACATGCAGGCAGGTGCCCGTATCGCCATCAACGAGAAGAAGAACCATCCCATGGACTTTGTCCTCTGGAAAGGATCGAAACCCGGCGAACCTACCTGGGACAGCCCCTGGGGGCCGGGGCGACCAGGATGGCATATAGAATGCTCAGCCATGAGCCGAAAGTATCTGGGCGACACCTTTGACATCCACGGAGGCGGCCAGGATCTCGTCTTCCCTCATCATGAAAATGAAGTGGCTCAGAGCGAAGGGGCCAGTGGTAAGCCCTTTGTCAACACCTGGATCCATCACGGCTTTGTCACCATCCGCGATGAAAAGATGTCAAAATCGCTCGGCAACTTTCTCACTATCCGGGAGATACTGGCACAATACCATCCAGAGGTCTTACGCTTCTTCATCTTCTCCACTCACTACCGCAATCCCCTGGATTTTTCTGAAGCCGCCATGCAGGATGCCATCGCCGGTCTTGACAGGCTCTATGGATGCATGGCAGCCCTTGATGCCTTGAGCGATTCAGGAGCTGTCAAAAACGCAACAGTGCTTGCCTCCAGCAAAGATCAAGACAGATTGAGCACCATTGAACAACGCTTTCAAAAGGCCATGGACGATGATTTTAACACCGCCCAGGCCCAGGGTATCCTCTTTGATGCGGTCAAGATCATCAACAAGGTCCTCCAGCATCTCCCTCCACATCCACACCGGCAAGATGTCGAGTTGCTCAAACGCTCAGGGCTTCTCATCAAGAAATTAGCCGGCATCATGGGCCTGTTACGGGAAGACGCCAGGACCTATCTGACAGAGAAGAAGACATCCCTGCTGCAGGACCTTGAGATCAGCGAGCAGGAGATTCTTGCTCTGATCCAGGAACGTAAAGATGCACGAGCGGCAAAGGAGTGGGCGCGAGGCGACAGTATCCGCGACCAGTTACTGGCGCGTGGGGTTGAGTTGAAAGATGACGCCAATGGCACGACCTGGGAGATACGCCGTTAAAAGAGCTCGGCGAGGCAAGGCAGTCATGTAAGAGTTGGTATTGGTAACGGTTCCTAAGAAATGGGGGTGACAGCATGCATAACAAAGTCCGAACACCGGCAGTAGCAGACCGTTTTTATCCTGGCAACCCGGAGATTCTGGCCCGGGATGTCGCCAAGATGATCCCGGCTGCAAAAAAACCTCAAAAAGCCCTTGCCGTTGTTTCACCGCACGCGGGCTATATGTACTCAGGGGCTGTGGCCGGTGAGACCTTTGCCCGGGTGCACGTCCCGGAGACAGTCATCATCCTGGGGCCCAATCATCACGGCCAGGGCGATCCGGTGGCGCTTTCCGCAATCTCCTGGCAGATGCCCATGGGACTGGTCCGGATTGACACCGCTATCGTGAAAGCCCTTCTCAACACAAGCTCCGCCATCTCCATTGATGAGACGGCCCATCAATTTGAACACTCACTGGAGGTACAGGTACCTTTCCTGCAGGCACGACAGAAGAACCTCTCCATTGTCCCGCTTGTTGTTTCACACATCTCCTTCCCCCTGTGTCAGGAGGTGGGTGCAGCCCTTGCCAAGGTTATCGCCGAGGCCGGCAAAGAGGTCCTGATTGTGGCCTCAAGTGATATGACCCATTATGAACCACGGGAGGCGGCTGACAAAAAAGATCATTATGCCCTGAAGAAACTTGCCGACATGGATCCTGCCAGCCTGTACCGCGCAATCATTGACCACAGGATCTCCATGTGTGGCATCATACCGGTGACCATCGCCCTCATCGCGGCAATGGCTCTCGGTGCGACAAAGACAGAGCTTGTGCGCTATAGTGACTCCGGGGCGGTGAGCGGCGACACCAACCAGGTGGTGGGCTATGCAGGAGTGGTAATTTCCTGATTGTCCCTCTTCAAGTCCTCTTTTTACTTGACAGAATGGCAGGGATTTTCTAAATAAACAGCTTCATTGTATTATCTAAGCATCACCTGCTGGGGGATGGTCTAATGGTAAGACAGCGGACTCTGACTCCGCTTATCGAGGTTCGAGCCCTCGTCCCCCAGCCACTTCTCTGCCTTTCCCGCTTTTTCTTCTCTATTTAATGCACTCTTCCAATAACCAGCCAAAGCGAGCATCATTAATCCTGTTTAACGCATTTGAAGGTCACAGGCATTTTAGCAATTTATCTGCCCTGTACTTCTGAACGAATAAAAAAAGGGTTTATAGATTTTGCTCAAAGTTGCTAAAATCGCAACACTGCAAAATCTATAAACCCTTTAAAAATGGTCGGGGCGAGAGGATTCGAACCTCCGACCACTTGGCCCCCAGCTATGTGGTTTCAGGCTAAAACCCTTTGCCACTAAGGCTTTGCAGGTTAGCAACATTAGCAACAAGTTTTGACATTTCAGCTCGTTTGATCGTATCCGCCACCTGTGTATAGCCTTGGGTGGTGGCCAACTCAGAATGTCCGAGCAGTTCCTGAATGACCCGAATATCAGAGCCACCATTAAGTAATGCAGTGGCAAATGAGTGACGAAATAGATGTGGAGTGACGTGCTTTGTTATCCCGGCTTTTGTTGCAGCGTTACCAATTTGTTTGCGAATATCAACCCACGCACGGCCTGTTCTTGGTGAAATAAACAGGGGGCCTGTTGGCCTCTCTTCGCATAGTTGTTCCAGCCTGACCATTATCCCTGTTGCCTCAACTGGTGCCATTCTCCACTTCCCCCCCTTTCCGTAAATACGTAAGATACGGCCTGCACAATCAACCTGTT
>JANZPQ010000008.1:0-9183 GCA_038040945.1 Desulfobulbaceae bacterium
GGCCATTTACGGCCTCACCTCCATGCCAGATCTGCCTATCGTCGATATGGTTACTAAATCCGTAACCATCAACCCTGCTTTATAAAGCATCAGGTCATGTCGGTAAGTTCCCGGCATGACCTGATGCTTAACGTATTTTACGCTCACCAATAACGGACACTACGTAGCTGAGACCAGGGTTATTGAGACTGGTCGGCTACGCACAGTGTCAGCAACGATGACCAACTGAAAATAAAGGAGCATTGTATGACACAAATAACCCTGCAGGGAAGTCCGGTGAATACCAGTGGCGCGCTGCCGAAGATTGGAGAAAGGGCCCCTGATTTTCTCCTGACCAAAACCGACCTTAGCGATGTCAGCCTGCAAGAATATGCAGGGAAGCGGATCGTCTTGAATATCTTCCCCAGTATCGACACCTCGGTCTGCGCGTCCTCGGTTCGCCGTTTCAATGTCGAGATCAACAAGCTGGCCAATGCCGTTTGCCTGTGCGCTTCGCGGGATCTCCCCTTTGCCCATTCCCGTTTTTGCGGGGCGGAAGGCCTTGACAAGGTGATTGCCGTTTCCGAATTGCGCAACAGCGTTCTGGGTGATGGGTACGGAGTAAGGATTATTGACGGGCCTCTGGCCGGGCTTCTGGCCCGGGCGGTTGTGGTGATCGATGAGAAAGGTCAGATTCTGCACAGCCAACTGGTCCCGGAAATTACTGAGGAACCGGACTATGAGGCGGCCCTGAAGGTTTTAATATAGAGTAGATGGCGGCGCACAACATTGGAGTGTCCATGCAGAAAGGCGTTGTCGAAGAGCGGCTCCAGGGGATTGTTGAACGGGTCACCTATCACAACGCAGAGACCGGTTGGTCGGTGTTGCGGGTGAAGTGCTTTAACGAACATGATGCCGTTCCCGTCACCGTGCACCAGACCCGGGTCTTTGCCGGGGCGACCATGAAATTCTTCGGTTCCTGGGCCCACCATCCCACATTCGGCAGACAGTTCAAGGCGGTACGTGCGGAGGAACAAAAGCCGGCGACTGCGGCTGGCCTTGAAAAGTATCTTGGCTCCGGACTCATTAAAGGAGTGGGACCCAAGACCGCCCGCAAGATTGTCGGTTATTTCGGTAAGTCTACCCTTGATATCTTTGAAGAGCGGATAGAGGATCTGCTCCTGGTGCCGGGCATTGCCAGCAAAAAACTGGCAGTGATCAAGACGGCCTGGGAAGAACATCGAATGGTGCGGGAGGTGATGCTCTTTTTGCAGGGGCATGGAATCTCCACCCTGTTTGCCGTCCGTATCTATAAGAAATACGGCGATCAGGCCGTGTCGCTCGTTCAAGAAAACCCTTACCGGCTGGCAGATGACTTTTACGGCATCGGTTTTTTTTCTGCCGACAAGGTGGCCATCTCACTCGGCATTCCCCTCGACTCAGAGGTCAGGATCAAGGCCGCTATCCGTCATATCCTTGCCGCTTCCCGTGAACAGGGCCATTGTTTTCTGACCAGCAGCCAGATCCTGGCCCAGGTCAGAGAACTTCTTGAAATGGATCTGGCAGAGAGTCTGGAATCGTACCTGCAGTCCATGGAGCGTGACAATCTGCTGAAGACCCGTTTTCTGGAGATTGATGGCCTTACCGCCGTCCCCTGTTATTATTCCAAGACCCTGTATTATGATGAACAGAATTGCGCCGAATGGTTGCGGCAACTCTGTGCTCCCATTGTTATTGACGAAAAAAGGGTTGAGCAATGGCTGCAGAGCTACAGTGCAACCCAGAATCTTCAACTGAGCGTCGAACAACATGGCGCTGTTGCCGGCATTGCTTCCCGCCGTTGCGCGATTCTGACCGGTGGCCCTGGTTGCGGCAAGACCACCACCACCAAAACCATGGTCAGCTTGTTGCAGGCCATGGGGCTCGACGTGACCCTGGCCGCTCCAACGGGACGTGCGGCTCAGCGCATGAGTGAGGTGATAGGGGTTGAGGCCAAGACTATTCATCGCCTGCTGGAGTATCAGGGCGGCGGCTTTCAACGAAACAGGGAACAGCCTTTAGTCCTCGACTGTCTCGTCGTCGATGAGTGTTCCATGCTCGATATCAGCCTGACTGCGGCCCTGCTTGCGGCCATTCCTGAGGGCGCACGGCTTGTTCTGATCGGTGACGCGGACCAATTACCATCAGTGGGTGCCGGTAACGTGCTGGCGGACCTGATCGCCTCCGGGGTCGTTCCCGTATTTACCCTCAACAAGGTGTTCAGGCAGGCAGAGGAGTCTTCCATTATCCGTTATGCCCATGCCATCAATAAAGGTGTCATCCCCCAGATTCATTCACCCTTTAAACGGCCCGGCCTGTGGAGCGAAAAGGCCGATTGCCTCTTTCTTGACTCCAACGAGGCGACAAAAGAACAGCTGCGGGTCATCACCAGGGTGCGGGACCATTTGAAGTTGTCGCACCAGGATGTTGAGGCCCATTTTGGCGAGGAACATCTTTTTACAGGTATTGAAGAGGAACTCGTGTCGCAAAAAAGGAGGCATGAACTTGACTTACCTGATACATACAGTCATGTGAATTTTGGTCTGCTCCAGACCGCGGAAAACAGTGCCGATGAGCTGCGGGCGGTGCTGAAAAAAGTACACCCATGGTCGTCACTCTACTACGGCCTGACTGCCCAGGAGGTGATTGTCAGGCTCTATACCGAATGGATTCCAAAATATTTTGGTAAAGAGTGTGAGATTCAGGTCCTCTCGCCGATGACGAGAGGCAGTCTAGGCACGGCAACGTTGAATCGAACCCTGCAGCAGGCGGTCAATCCTGCGGCTGAGGCCAAGGGGCAACTGGTTCTGGGTGAGCGGGTATTCAGGGTGGGGGACCGGGTTATCCATCGCCGCAATAATTATGATCTCGGGGTCTTCAACGGTGATATCGGGGTGGTCAGCCGGGTGAACGCCCTTGATCTGACCAGTACGGTACGATTCTTTGCCGGCGACCGCGAGGTGGAATATCAGAAAGATCAGATCAGCGAACTGGATCTGGCTTATGCTGTCACTATCCACAAGTCACAGGGCAGCGAGTTTGATTGTGTGATTATCCCCATTGTCAGCCAGCATTTCAAGATGCTCTTCCGCAATCTTGTCTATACCGGCTTGACAAGGGCCAGGAAGCTGGCTGTCTTTGTGGGAACCAGGCAGGCCTTTTCCCTGGCGGTCAGGAATGTGGACACGGCCAGAAGACAGACGGCGCTGGCTGTTTTGCTAAGGGCTGAGGCTGGAAACAGGCAATAGAACATCAAAAAAAGTGCAGGGGGTAAAAAGATGGAATACAAAACAGGAACACTTGGGCGAGTGGTCATGGCCCGTTTCGATCAAGGAGATGATCTGCTGGAGGGACTCAAGGAGCTGTTTAAAAAGGAAAATCTGCGTACATGCTGGTTTCAGATACTCGGAGGCCTTCGTCAGGCAGGAGTTGTGACCGGGCCGAAAGAGCCGACTATGCCGCCTGACCCGGTATGGGCTGAGGTTGACGGGGCCCGTGAGGTTGTCGGCAGCGGCTCGGTCTTCTGGGAGGGTGACGAGCCACGCATCCATCTCCATGCGGCCATGGGCCACCATGGCGAGACCATGACGGCCTGTATCCGCAAAAACACCAAGGTCTATCTCATCCTTGAGGTCATTATCTTTGAATTGCAGGGGATTGATGTCACCCGTCCTTATTTTGCCGAAGGTGGATTCAATCGACTGACATTTGGGAGCTAGGTTATTGGCTCTTTTTGTGGTAGTATAAAAAATTTTTCACTTGAAGTATAAGAGTTTTTTTTATGTAACAATAGGACCATGAATGATGGATGAGACAATAAGCAGATCCGAACAGAAACGGAGATTCAAGCGGATAGAAGACGTGGCCCAAGAGCTGGCGGAACTCACAGACAAAGATCTGAAGAAATTTCCAGGTGAGAGAGTCATCTGTGAAGAGATCAAGATGATTCGTGGACTGAGCGGTGGCGCGCGTAAACGACAGGTGAAATATCTGGCCAAGATCTTGCGACAGGGTCTGGAACTTGATGCTGTTTACGATTTTTTGAGCAAGAGAAAAGGGTCGCATCTCAAAGAAAAAACTCAGCTTCATGAGGCGGAACATCTGCGTGACGCCTTGATCAATGAGGCCATGGAGGACTATCAGTATTGCAGATCCATACAGATTGACTGGGAGCCGGACTATACGAGTGTGCTTCTGGGACCGGCAGTGGCCAAATATCAGCGACTGGATGAAGATGCCCTGCGTAAGACTGTGTACCAGTATGTGAAGAGCCATAATAGATTATATTATCGTGAACTGTTCAGGATGGTCAAGGCGGCAATTGACCAGTTTGAGATGAACCGGCGTATGGAGGCGTCGGAGGAGGATCTCTAGGAGTCTGTCGGATTGTCCTAATTAAAAAAAAATAACATATTGATACATGTAGTATAAATTGCAGCTTGCTGATATTCCAATTATTTCTCTAAATATAAATAAGATATGAAAATGAAATAAGCATAATTTGACAGGCTTCTATATCCGGAAAAACTGGATCATCTTTCCTTTATTTTTTAAAATTTGGGCTGTTCTCTATGGCCATTTTGGCCATAGAGAACAGCCCCGTAACAAGATAAACGACGATTTTTTAAGAAGATGATGAAGTCTTCTGGAGTAGATTTTTATTTTTTGGATAAGTAAGATGATGGAATTGATTAAAAGCATGAGCTATCAATTAACAAGGAAGAAAAGATGAGAAAAAAGATTACTATTATCGGGGCGGGGAATGTAGGGGCAACAGCAGCGCACTGGGCGGCGGCAAAGAATCTTGGTGATGTTGTTCTCCTTGATGTGGCGGAAGGGATTCCTCAGGGCAAAGCACTGGATCTGTCACATTGCGGGCCGGTTGAAGGGTTTAACTATACCGTCACTGGAAGCAACGATTACAAAGATACCGCCGGTTCTGACGTGGTGATCATTGCCGCAGGACTTGCCCGCAAACCAGGAATGTCCCGCGATGATCTGCTTGCCATCAATGTCTCTATCGTTAAGGCCTGTGCTGAAGAAGCGGTCAAACAGTCACCTGACTGCGTCTTGATCGTGGTCACCAATCCCATTGATGCCATGGTCCATACTGCCTTTAAGGTGACCGGTCATCCTAAAGAGAAGGTGATCGGTATGGCCGGGGTGCTCGACTCCGCCCGCTACCGTACTTTTCTGGCCTCGGCCATTGGTGTTGCGCCCCGGGATGTGAATGCCCTGGTCATGGGGATCCATGGGGATAATATGATGCCGCTGGTTCGTCTGGCCAATGTGGGAGGCGTTCCCGTCACTGATCTTCTTTCCGCAGAGGAGATCGCCCAAATCGTCGATCGGACCCAGAAGGGTGGTATCGAGATTGTCAATCACCTGAAAACAGGTTCAGCCTTCTATACCCCTGGCCTTGCTGCCGTTGAGATGGCCGAGGCAGTACTTACGGACTCAAAACGGGTCCTTGCCTGTGCGGCCTATCTGGAGGGTGAGTTTGGCGTCAGCGGCTATTTTCTTGGGGTGCCGGTGGTGATTGGTGCAGGCGGTGTGGAACGCATCCTTGAGTTTGAGCTGACCGGTGATGAAAAGGCGGCTATGGCCTTGTCGGTAGCTGCGGTCCAGAAACAGATGGAAGCGACAGGATTTTAGGTGCCGTTGCCAAGCGAGCAAGGTTTTTTTTGCTTGCTTGGCCTACGGCACCTTATGCCGCATCCAAGAAACAACAACTCTTACCGCTGTTTCTTGGTGTGGCGTCTGGCAAGTTGCATCTGACGGTGGCGTCTGGCCGACACTACATAAGTGGCCGACGGCCTCCCAGCACACTTTAACTCCCTTCGATCATGCAAGGAGCAATATTGCAAGCATCTGGTTGCCAGTCTTCGAAAAACGTGGGGCAGGATGGGGAACAGGATCCCATAAGCAGCTCGCTGGAGCTGCTTATGAGCAGGCAACTGTCACCGCTTGACCTGCTTCCCCATGCTGATCTACGGGAAAAGCTGGTTGAGCTGGTCCTCTCTGGAGAGCCTCCAGGTCTTGATGCTGAAACGAGCGCCCAGTTTCAGCATCTGCGGACAGCACTTGAGGAGAAGGCGGTTGAGGGGGTCCGGGTTGTTGTCTTTGGCGGCGGCACCGGGCTTTCTAATCTTATTGGCGGCGATAGTCGCAGCGCCACCTGGACCCGTAAGCCCTTTGTCGGTTTGAAAGAACTTTTTCCCCAAACCCGCGCCATTGTCTGTGTGACTGATGATGGCGGTTCCACCGGCGAACTGCAGAAGGACCTTCCCTTGATCGCTCTTGGTGATCTCCGTCATGTTCTGCTTTCCTCCATCCAGTCGGCTAGGCTCCAGGCCCTCTATGGTCTGACCTCAACCCGGGCCATGGAGGTTGTCAGGGCCTTGGCAGCTCTCTTTAATCATCGATTCAGCCAACGACCTGATTCTGCTGCCGAACTGGTGGCCCAGGCCGGCGTTGATTTGAGTGGTCTGCCAGCGCCCATGATCGAGGCGCTGGTGGAATTGATTGAGCTGCTGTTTACCGATCCGCGTCTTGAGCCCACCCTTGCCAGGCCGCATTGCCTGGGCAATCTTATTTTGGCGGCGGCCGTCTATGCCGAGATTCCGCAGTCAATCACCCATGATGACCTTACGACCGACCATGCGTTGTTGGCTGCCCCTTTGGTTCGTGGTTTAGGTGCGCTTGCCATGGTTATTGGGGCTGCGGAACAGGCTGCTCTTCCTTGTACCTCTGTCCAGGCCCAGTTGAGTGTGCTCTACAGTAACGGGGTGGAGGTTATCGGTGAGTATAAATCAGGATATGCCCAGCGTGGCTATCCAGTAGAGCGTGTTTTCGTTAACTTCTGCGACAAACCTCACGTGTATCCTGGCGTCTTGAGTGCGATTGCCCAGGCAGATATCCTGGTTATGGCGCCGGGCAGTCTGTACAGTTCGCTGATCCCCATCTTTCAGGTTCCAGGCCTTGCCCAGGCGGTACGTGATAATTCCAGGGCCTTAAAGATACTGGTCTCCAATCTCTGGGTTCAGGCAGGTGAGACGGATCGGAGCATGGGCGATACCGAGCGCAAATTCCACGTTTCTGATCTGCTCAGGGCCTATGACCGCAATATCCCTGGAGGGACGAGAGGCCTCTTTGACCAGGTGCTCTGCTTGTCGCTCAAGGATGTGCCCGCTTCTGTGCTCCAGAACTATGCAGTGGAAGGGAAGGTTCCCATCTATCTCGATCGGGCAAAGGTCAGGGCTCAGGGCTTTACCCCCATCGAGTGCGGCATTTTTGCAAGGACGGCGCTGGCTGAGCAGGGTTTTATTCAGCATGGGCCTGTTCATCTTGCCAAGGTCATTAAAACCTTATGGGCCGTATTTGACCATTTCGGGACCTCGCTTACGACATCAGAACAGGATCTTGCCGGCGATCAGGCCCTGAAGGATGAAGCAGTATGGGATTCCAGAAAAAGAGCTATCCGTCCTTCAAGCCGTTACCAGCAGATAGAAGAGAGGTTGATGAGTCTCTCCATTGAGGATGGCGGCTGTCGGCCGACTCAAGGATCGATTGACTCAATCAGGCGGATGGTGAAAGATATTCTCTGGCGTCACCCTGATATCCCCCTTGCACATCTTGAGTTTGTACGTGGGCTTGTCTGTGTTGAACAGGACCTGTGGCTGCGCAATCAGAAGTGGGATAGCGTCTTTTCTTTTTATGATCCTGACGTTGGTCTGATCAAGATCAGGCAGGACCAGTTTGAGCAGGAACAGACCTTTGAAGTGGCGTTTCTGGTGGCCATTGGCCAGTCGCTTCTGGGGAATTATGCCCACCGCAAGGAGATGAAACCCTTACGGGTCGACGGTGTTTGTCTTGGTAAGGTCTATCATCTGTACCTGCTGCCGGAAGACGTGCGAAGCTGCTGGTTCAGCGATCAGGAGCTGCGTCATTATCTGGAGCTTGCCCGGATGCGACCGACGGGCATGGACGATCCTGCCCATTTTACCAGGCTGATCAATGGTGATGAGGGCTTTACTCCGCCCGGGATGCTCATGGGCCTTAACTATGCCTGGTATCTGGATAATCGTTTTGCCAGTCACGTGGAGTATAAGATGGCGGTGATGAAGATTGCCCCTGCCAACTTGATTCCAGAGCAGGTAAAGATGCTGGGCCGCCGGCAACGGCTGGTAAGCTTTTTTCGAGAGGTGGTTTTTCGTAAGTAACAAGACGGGTACTGATTGGCTTGTCAGTAAAGAGGGTGTGTTTTCATTTTCAACGTACTATCAATAGTATGTCTCGACTTCCTTCCATTGCTGGTTAAGTTTCTTGTTTGACATCTGGGCACCGCCTTGGATTTCCGGGGCAAACAGGGTGATTCGGAACTGGCTGATCATCTCCTGGTATTTTTTCAGTTCCTGCAGGCACTTGCTTGACAGATCTTTCTCTTTTTTTTGCAGGGCTTGAAAATTGTGCAGATGGGGTGTCAGCTGGCTGGCCTTGAGCTCGTCCTTTGCCGGGTCTACATAGGCTCGTTCGATTCGGATCATAAGTGCCTTCATCTCTTTGTCACTCCTCTGTATCTCTGCCAGCTCTTTTCTTTCCAGGAAGTTCAGGGGTAGGATTTCCTCCAGCAGCTTTTCGTAATTATCAAAGCGTTTACAGTCAAAAGAATGAGTTTTCCGGGCCAGATCGGCGAAGCGCTTGATGTGGGCAGTGACCTCCCTGCGTTGTCTGAGGGTGGCCATGATGGTGTCACAGATCATCCTTCCTGCAGCATAAAAATCTTCTTTCTTTACCCTGGCTACACCCTCCATAAATTCTTCACGTCCAGGAATCGGTCCAGCGATATTGTTAAAAAGTGAAGCAACGATAAAGGAGAGGGTGGCGTTTGTCGACTTGGGTCGCTCTCCAAATCCTTGTGTGAGCCAGGAGGATGAAGGCCCGGACAGACTGGTGGTGCAGTATTTCTTCAAGGACTTGTACTGTTCTGCCACCTGGAGCTGACAGAGGAAATTGAGGCCTTCCCGGTTCTGAAGAAAGGCTTGAGTCTGGTTGGTCATAAATTCTATAACAACACCGCCGCGATCCCTGATCGGTCTTAAGGCCAGAAAGAGAGAGCCACACATTTCATTTTCCGGGCTTAAGAGGGGGAGCGAGAGCGGCAGG
>JANZPQ010000009.1:0-3348 GCA_038040945.1 Desulfobulbaceae bacterium
TCGCCGCCGCAGCTGCAACCAGACCGCCTTTATGCGTGAGAATCAGGCCACCGGCAATAATGGGGAAATAGTAGAGATGAGAAAATTCTGAGTGTGAGGAACCAGTGAAGTAAACGAGAAGGGTGACAAGGAAAATATCAAGTTGATTCTGGATGAAAGCAAAGTGGTGGAGATCCACTTTGCCGGTCAGCAGAAAAAAAGCTGAACCGATGGTCAGAAGATAGACACAGCAGATAAAGAAAAGGAGCCAGTAGTAGGGTGGAAGAATGAGCTCAAGTTGACCGCTCTGGAGAAAGACACTGATCCCAAGGAGCAGGGTGTAGAGAATGACCCGGAGCAGGAGCATCCACAGAAGCTGGTCTTTCAGGAGCTTGTCCGGGGCTTTTCCTGTCTGGTGGGTCCGGGTAATGAAGGTTTTGAAATCCAAGATAGCAGCTCAGGTAGAGATCTTCAGACTACGCGTCTTCAATGCCATATTTTTTTACCTTATAGCGCAAAGAACGAAAACTGATGCGTAACAGTTCTGCTGCCCGCATCTTTGAGTGGCCGCTTTTTTCCAGGGCAAAGCAGATGATTCTTTTTTCCAGGTCATTGATAACCTCCTCCAGACCTCGCTCAAAGAGTTCTTCCTTACAGGCTACGGCTTGAAACAAAGGATCGGTTCCGCCGCTCTTGTTTCTCTTCTCTGATCGGTGCGCTGAGAGGGTCAGGCTCTCCGGCAGGATAATGTTGGAGTTCTCGAGTGCGACCCCTCGTTCAATAATGTTCTCCAGTTCACGAACATTGCCGGGAAAATCGTAGTCCATGAGGACCTGCATCCCGTAAGAGGAGATATCTTGAACCTCTTTCCCCAGTAATCGTGAATGCTTTTGCAGAAAATGGTTCACCAGCAGTGGTACGTCACCCTTACGTTCACGTAAGGGAGGCATGCGGATGGGTACCACCGCCAGACGGTAGAAAAGATCCTCTCGGAAGCGTCCGGCGATGATTTCTTCTTCAAGCACGCGGTTGGTGGCGGCAATAATGCGGACTTTCACCCGTTCAATTCTGGTTGAGCCTACGGGCTTGACCTCTCGTTCCTGCAGGACCCTGAGAAGTTTGGTCTGGATAATAGGGGTCAACTCGCCGATCTCATCGAGGAAGGCAGTGCCGTTATTGGCCAGTTGAAAAAGACCGGGTTTGTCGTTGATGGCTCCGGTAAAGGAACCCTTGACATGGCCGAAGAGTTCGCTCTCCATGAGGTCTTCAGGGATGGCGCTGCAGGTTATCGGCACAAAGGGGTGGTCGGCCACCTTGCTGTGCTGGTGGATAGCCTGGGCAACGAGTTCTTTGCCGGTACCTGACTCTCCATAGATTATAACATTGGCAGGTGTCGGGGCAACGCGCTGGATCAGGTCGAAGATCTTGACCATCTCCTGACTCCTGCCAATGATACCGGGAAAGGCATCGGCGGCAGATGGGCCAGGGAATTCGGTTCTGTTACGGGCCGTGGCAGAGCGGATAATGTTCTTGATCTCAGCCACATTGAACGGTTTGCTGATATAATCAAAGGCGCCGTCTTTCATGGCGGTAACAGCATCATCCGGTGAAACAAAGGCGGTGATCAGGATTACGGGTAAGGTCGGGTACTTTCCTTTGATGCTGTGCAGGAGATCAAGGCCGCCTACGCCGGGCATACGGATATCGCTGATGACAAGATCAAAGCTGTTGTCCTCCAGGCAGCGGAGGGCAGCAGCGCCATCACCTCTTGTCTCGACCTTATAGCCTTCCTTCTGCAGCAGGATTTCGAGAAAATCCCGCATGCTCTGTTCGTCATCAACAATTAGAATTGATGTCATGGCAGGTCACTGCCCTGTTGCTCACCCTGCAGCACCAGTAGGCTTTTTCGTGATTTTTTGAACTTTTTGATATGATGTTCACGACTGGTCGCCGCGGATCTGGATGGTGCCTCTTCGCTGTAGACAAGTGCAACCGGTCGGCGTGACCTGGTATACTTTGCACCCTTTGGCCCGGAGTTATGTTCCAGGATACGTTTTTCAAGGTCTTTGGTGATGCCGGTATAGAGGCTGTTGTCGCCGCAGCGGACGATATAGATATACCAGGAATCCATGCTTATTCTCTCCCCTGATCAGTAAACAAAGAACCTGCTACCAGGTGCGGACACGGCCGGTGTCCAGATGAACAAAGTCAGATTGAGGATAATATCCAACCCCGCCTCGCTGAAAAGCCTTGGCAATGCGGTGCAGTCGACCAGTCTTAATAGAGGGGAGTCGTATGTCTATGGCCTTGCCGCTCATATGCAGGCTGTGGCTGGCAACGCCGCCGTTGTTGCCACGCAGCATGCTGTTGGTCTGAGGTGATCGATATCCGGAGATCACCTCAAAAAATTCATTTGAACCGGTGGCCTGTCGAAGATCGTGGAGAATGTCAAGAAGGGTCGGGTCGATGGGGTGGGTCTCTCCCGTTCTGAAATCTTTGAGGAAATTGTTGATTTTTGTCAAGGCGCTGGGAATGTGACGGCCATTTTTGAAATAGACCAGAGACAGCTCTTTCGAGGTGTGGGTATGATAAAAAGAGAGGCTCCTCTCTTCAAAACGGGCCAGTAAAGAGCAGGGAGAAGAGAGTAAAAGAAGGGGGGCCATGGCTATTGCCCGCCCAAGAAACTTACGTCGATTCATTGGTTATATCCTGTATCTTTTTAGGTGAACATTTGTAAAAGGCTTATTCTGTGAAAAGTATCTGTTCCAGTTGCCGGTCGCGATCATAGATGTCCGTGTGGAAAGAGAGCGTTCCATTCTTGTCGCTTCTGACGGTCTGGTAGGTGATGTGTACCGGCAGAGGCTCCGGCAAGCGGACAATGGTTCGTTTGCCGGTGGCAATCATTGCATGAAAACGTTCTATGGGCCAGCCATTTTCTCCTTTGTTCATGAGAAATGCAGCCAAATCTACAGGTTTTTCGAGGCGAATGCAACCATGGCTGAAGGCCCGACTGGAACGCTGAAAGAGGGTCTGGGCAGGAGTGTCATGCATGTATACATCGTAACTATTCGGGAATACAAATTTTATAGAACCAAGGGCGTTCTTTTTTCCTGGATCCTGTCGTAATTTAAACTGGCCAATTTTTTTTTGGCTCACCTGATTCCAGTTGATGGAAAGAGGGTTTATCTCTTTGGCCTCAGACGACCAGTCACTGAACAGGCGGATATGGTTGGAGGTCAGATAGCTCGGATTCTTTTTGAGCTCGCCCAGCATTTCATTGCGGGCAATGCTGGGTGGAATGTTCCAGAAGGGGTTGGTCTCTATATATTGGATCTGGTCGCTGAAGAGCGGGGTCTTGTTCTGTTGGGT
>JANZPQ010000010.1:0-9521 GCA_038040945.1 Desulfobulbaceae bacterium
CGCGCAACTTTGTTTTTAGGTATCCGTCAGGTAAATTAATAGCTCGCTCGGATAGCTTTCGTGTTATTAAAATGAATTTAATCTTTTATGGAGGGCTCTATGGAAAGAAAAAGGGATTCAAATCATTGATTGACTCTTCTCCTAGCTTTTAGCTCAGCGGAGAAATAAAATGACGGTCTCGAATAAAAAACTCGGAAGAGGGAATAGCAATCAGAAACAGCCGACATCTCGCTTCCCCTCTTCCCCCTTCTCCTCCTACCACACCGCCAGCAAACCCTTATTCTTCCTGAGCTGATCAATACAGGGAAATTAGGGACACTCCCATATTTCCCAACAAGCTCACCCTCACTGGCGATGCTCAGGAGACCTCGGAGTATGACAAGGTCGGCAATCTGGTGGCAACCGTCAATGCCACCGCCATGCAGACCGGGTATCAGTACGATGGCCTCAACCGGCCGCTCAGCCAGGGCTACGCCGGCGCCGGCGGCGATATCCTCTTTGCCTACGACCAGGGGCCCAATGCCGTCGGCCGCCTCAGCCGGTTCGCCGTTGTCTCTTAAAAATACGACAATATGACAGTCAAGCAGTGTTGAGCTAAAACCATTAAGGTCTACCCTGCCTGTCTCTCAATAAAACTATATTGCGAAAGAGTTGACTTGCTTGCGATGGTTGCTATAATGACCATTATAAGCAAAACCAAAGGAGGTAGATACATGCAGATGATTGAAAGATATATCCCCATTACTCAGGCCAAAACGAAGCTTCTGGATATGGTGAGACAATTACACGATACAAACGACACAATCGCTATCACCAAAAACGGTGTTCCAGAAGCTGTTTTACTCTCGATGAAGACTTTTGATGGTTTATTGGAAACTATAGATGTACTTGCTGATCCGGCAATGATGTCTCAACTTCATGAATCTTCTAAAGATATTAAAGTTGGAGACTTGATTGATCTGGATGAGGCGTTTTAATGCCCTTTCAAGTAAAGATCACAGCTTATGCAAATGAGGCAGGAAAAAAACTTAACCCTGAAGTCAGAAAAGCCGCAAAAGCAGTCTTGAAAGATCTTGCATTGAATCCATACACAGGAAAGGAGTTGCAGGCAGAGTTAAGTGGATTTTGGTCGTTAAGGTTCCTGCGGTATCGAATTATTTATAAAGTAGATATTCAACAGAAAATTATTGTCGTTTGGGCTATTGGTCATCGTCGAAATATCTATGAAGCCTTTAGCGAATATGTGGTCAAGATATGACAAGGTGTAATCTATCGCTCAGGTGATAATCAACATAGGGAATGTGGGAAGAGGAACAAACAAGCAGAAACGGCCTAAAGTCCACTCTCCCTCTTCCTTATTTCCTCCCTACCACACCGCCCGCAAACCCTTGTTCTTTCTGAGCTGATCAATACGGCGCTCCAACTCCACCCGCCATTCGGCATGGATGCGGGCCGCTGAGGGGGCAATGAGTTCGGGCTGGCCATAGACGATGCGGTCTGAGGCCCGGATGGCCTCAATCGCCGCCTCGATTGAACGGGCACCAAACTTATAACGACCAAGGAGCAGACGAAGCAGCAGACCGGAGGTCTTGCGTGCCGCCTTCTTCCAGTGGGTATCCAACTGATGGGCTATAATAAAGGCCCGTTTGAGCAGCACACGCCGCAGCTCTTCCAGCTCGACCGCACTGGCTGAATCACGAAGCAGGTCGTCTGAAATCTCAATACCGTCAATATCGAGCACCACCCGCAGGCGGCTCATGAAATCGGCGAATCAATCGGGAACAAATCAACACAGCCAGGAAAAGAGCAGAAACATTTTGCCTTCTGCCCAGAGATGCGATAAAAAAGAAGCATCTATCAGGAGACATCTCTCTTTGACCACAATTCAACTTCCAGGTGATCACCCATGATAGCACGATCAAACAGATTTCTATCCGCACTTGTCTGTTGCTTCCTGTCTTTGCTCTTCACCGCCTGTTTCTCAAAACCGGCACCTTACACAGGGGTGCACTTCCCCCCGACTGAGACCGTCGATATCTGCTTTCAGAAAAGCGCTGTCCCCAAGTCCTGTCAAGGATTTGCCCACCTCATCACCTCCACTGCCGGACCGACAACCGGCAGGGACATTCAAGAGGCCATGATCAAAGAAGCCAAAGCAAAAGGGGCAAACCTGATCCTTCTTGGTATGGCCAGAGAACAGATGGGAAAAAAAAGGAATGACTTTCGTTTTGATTACTTTGGCCCGCACTATCCATACCCCTTCCCCCAGGGGTGGATGGGCTGGAAATTCGGTTTTGAAGAATGGGAACAGGCCGGGTCGTTGATCGGCTTTGGCCTGGATAACTGGGGGAACCTCGACAGCCGCTATGATTCCAGTCTCATGATCCAGACACTCTTCCTGCGCTGCCAGTAAAAAAACAAGGGGAATGCGACCCTGCAGTGTGGAAATTGCCATCCCCTCCTCCATGTTCCCCTGCTACCACACCGCCCGCAACCCCTTATTTTTCCTGAGCTGATCGATACGGCGCTCCAACTCTACCCGCCACTCGGCATGGATTCGGGCGGCCGAGGGGGCAATAAGCTCCGGCAGGCCATAGACGATGCGATCCGAGGCCCGACTGGCCTCAATCACCGCCTCGATCGAACGGGCACCGAATTTATAGCGACCAAGGAGCAGACGAAGCAGTAGACCGGAGGTCTTGCGTGCCGCCTTCTTCCAGTGAGTATCCATCTGATGGGCAATAATAAAGGCCCGTTTGAGCAGCACCCGCCGAAGCTCTTCCAGCTCGACCGCACTGGCTGAATCCCGAAGCAGGTCGTCTGAAATCTCGATACCGTCAATATCAAGCACCACCCGCAGACGACTCATGAAATCGGGGATCTTCAGGGTCTTCATCTTCTCCAGCAACTCGGGATTATCCGCATCAAGCAGTTTTTCCATCCCCTCCCAACTGGCCTTCACCCCACCGGCAAAGACGAAAATGGCCCGACCGATATAATGGGGAATGCCGTTGACATAGGTGACGCCATCCTGCATGGAGGGCAGAAAATAGCGAAGGTAGCCGAACTCATTGCCCTCATAGCGGCAATCAAATTCATCCCAGAAGACAATGGGCACCTTGCCCCGGGCCACTGCCGCCCGCACCGGCTCAATGGCCGAATTGATCTCACCAGGTGACGAGAACTGAGTCAGATTGAACTCAAACAGATCAAAGGGATCCCCTTGAAATTTTTTGGCAATGACACTGGCCACTTGCCTGACGGCAAAGGATTTCCCCGATCCGGGGGGCCCGAAGACCCCGATACAGAGAGGCCGGTGCACACTTTCTTTGGACACATAGGAATCCATGACATTCTGCAGGGTGATAATCGGATCAATCTCCGCCGGATCGGTGGTGCGCAGATGACCCACATTGAAGATCGGCAGGTTATGGAAACCTGTCTTGCGGTTTACCTCTTCTTTGAGATCATGGAGTACCGCCACAATTTCATCCAGATAGCCATATGCCCCGGCCAGGGGTGTCTTCTGGGTCATGGGGGACGCTTTTCCCAGATAGAAAAATTTTCGGAGGGCCGCTTTTTTTTGTGTTGACCAGATCTGGCTGGAGACCAGATCGAGCACGGTCTCAAAATCTGAGGAAAGAGCAGGAAGCTCGAAAAAGGAGGGATCGAGCCCATTATCCACATAGGAACAGGCATAGCCACCGGGGTAACTCTTAACGAAATCGAGGTTGGGAAATTCCAGGGTATCTTTGAAATAATAGCCATGCTGGTAGAGGCTCGCCCAGTTATGCATCACCCGCTGCGAAAAATCATAGAAATAATTGCGAGTGAAGGTAAAAGTGCCGAAACGGAGGGCGTCCATGGCCAGCATGGCAAGAATCAAGGTATCATAACAGGGCACTGATCCGCGCTGCCGCGGCGAACTTTTCTCGGGCAGACAGCCCTTGCGGTGCCGGAAGAAAATGGCCTCCGGCCCGATATAGAGAATACCGTGCGGAAACATCTCCACTATGATATGACAGCGAAACTTCCTGCTCACACTGTCCCAGAGCCCCACCTCCTCAGTACGCAGGGCCCGGAGACACATGGCGACAATGGTCTCCCAATTGACCGAGCAGTCCATCTCCATGCGGGTCGTCTCAAGATCGGCCAGCCGGCAAAAGAGGGTAAGGCGTGGCCCGCACATCTCAGCCCAGCTCCGCCAATGGGCCATACTGATCCCCATGGCAATCACCCAAGACTCAGGATTGCGGACAAAATCCTCTTCAGTGAGATGAGGGGGACAGCCGGAATCGTCGATGACAATCAAGCCGTTAGTGTTGCTGAAGATCTCCCGGGTGTCATCGTCAATGCGAAAGGGTTCCGCACTCTTGGCCCGGGCCCCTGCCGGCAGATACTGATTGACCATGAACCAGCCATGATCTTCACGATCCTTTTCCGCACCACTCTGTTTGCGGAAGATCTGAAAGATATCTTTCTGTTCGCCATAGGAGACCGAATGGATTCGCGGATTGAGGTCAGACTCGGCAATATAGGCGGCAAGCCAGGTCAGACACTGCTCCAGACGACCATACTCAACGGAGACGTCGCCTGCCATCAGCTCAATATGATCACCCGGATTATAGCCATAGGCCGGAAGGCTCCCCTCTTCCATAAGACTGACCTGTTTGATGGGAAGATTGCGAATCTTGACATTGGAACCCAGCAAGGTGATTTTTTGTGATTGTCCGTCCATAACTGCCTCAGTAGTAACGTCTCGTCAAAATAAAAAAGGAAGCAAGGGCTGGCCTTCCTTCCTTTTTTATGTATTTGTATTGCTCTCCAACCTGCTGTTCTACAGCAGGCCGGCCTTATCCAGGGCCAGAATCGCCCCTTTGTAGGAAACAAAGATCAGGGCAATCCAGGAAAAAATAAGTACAGCAGTCATCTTTCTACCTCCAAAAAAAACCAGTTTCTTCAAAAAGACAGGGACGACATCTGTTCCAGACCTCTGTCCCTGTCTTCTACCTTCTCATTAATACGATTCGTGCTCGCCGACTTCATCGGCCGCAAGTTTCCGGGAATCCATCTGCCTCCACACATAGACTACATAGGCCAGAACAAAAGGGATTCCCAGGGCCACATAGGTCATGACCATCAAGGTATATAAACTTGATGAGGCATTGAAAATCGTCAGACTGGACTGAAGATCGGCCACTGAAGGATAAAAGGGCGTATTATTAAATCCGGCCGTAAAAAAGATAGCCAGACCAACCAGCACTGTTCCCAGTCCGGCCGGCCAGATCCCTTTATCGCTTCCCTTAAAGGCCGTGACCAGCACGGCCAGGATTACCAGCACCAGACCCGCCAGCAGAAAACCAAGAACCAGCGGCATGGCCAGTAGATTCAAGAGATATTTGTTGGCAACCATGGAAACGACCCCGGACTCATCGACACCAAATCCCTGCATCAGCAGGAGAGAAATCAACACATAGAGGAGGAAGGGCAGGGCGCAGAGAAAGTTGATCCATACCGCCTTGCGCAGACGCGCTTCAAAACCATCCATGGCTGAAAAATTGATATTGTTGAGCAGATACATGGCCCCCAGCACCCTGGCATTAAAGACCAGAAAGAGGCCAAGGGAGAGGTTGAAGAGCGAAAAGGCCGCCTCCAATCCACGCAGGGGATGGGTCCAGCTTACCTGGTTATAGACGTTCAGAGTAAAATTTGAGCCGGTAAAAAAGGTGCCGACCGCAGCGCCGATCAAGAGAACGCCGACTGTGCCGTTAATGAGCAGAAAGGACTCATAGACCTTGGCGCCCAGAAAATTATCGGGTTTTTTTCGAAATTCGTAGCTGACTGCTTGGACGATAAAGGTGAAGAGGATCAACATCCACACCCAGTAGGCCCCGCCGAAACTGGTGGCATAGAACTTGGGGAAGGCCGCAAACAGCGCGCCGCCAAAGAGAACCAGGGTGGTAAAGGTCATTTCCCATTTTCGTCCCAGTGAGTTCATCACTAGGGCACTCTCCACATCGTTTTTTGCCACCTGCCAGAGCAGGGTATTGCCGCCCTGGACAAAGGTAAGGAAAAGAAACAATGAGCCGACAAGGCTGCAGATGACCCACCATATCTGCTGCAAGGTTCCGTAATCAAGGTTTGATATCATCTTAAAAGCCCTCCGGTCCGATGGAAATCTGCTTCAGCATAATTTTTATCTCGGCGATAAGCAGCAGGGTGAAAAGCCCCAGAAACATGAAAAAGGTCGCCTGCACATTCCCAACAGCTATATTGGTGGTCGCCACCTTTACCGGCATCAGACCCTGAATGGCCCAAGGCTGACGGCCAACTTCGGCCACAACCCAACCCATCTGTGAGGCCAGCATACCAAGAAAATAAGCGCTGACACCAATGGGCAACAGCCATCTGACCTCGGCAATCCTCCCCTTCACCGTATAAAAAAGGAAGGCCAGAAATAAAACGGGAAAGAAGGAACCCAGTACCACCATGATATGAAAGGAATAGAAGGCCGTGCTCACCGGCGGCACCGCCTCTTCCGGAGTGTTCAGGTAGCCATAGCCCAGAAACTCTTTATTGACATTAAATCTGGCAAGGGCTTCACTTGCTGCGCCCTCATTTTTCTCCTGACGCGCCTGCTTAAAGGCTGCCAGATCAGCCACCGCCAGCTGGCCCAGCTTCATCTTTTCAGCAACCCCCATGACATTCTGTTCACTGTTGCCATAGACCAGATCGTCAATACCGGGAACAAATGAACCCACCTCACGATTAGCCAGCAAGGAAAGAAGGCCTGGAACCTTTACCTCAAAGAGAAAGGGTTCCTGAGAATCCCCAGGCTTCTTGTCACCATTGATAATCCCGGCGGCAACAAGACCTGCACTCTGTTCACCCTTATACAGCCCTTCAAAGGCTGCCAGTTTCATGGGCTGCTTCTGCGCGACTTCATAGGCCGCCTCGTCACCGGTGAAACCCACATAGACTGAGGCCAGCAGACCAAAAACCGAGGCCACCACGATGGATTTCTTGGCCATCTCCAGGTGCCTGCCCTTCAGCAGATACCAGGAAGAGATAGTAATAACAAAAAGAGAGGCCAGGAGAAAACCGGAACTGGTCGTATGGGTGAATTTGGACACGGCCACAGGTGAAAAAATCACTGCCCAGAAATTTTCCATCTCAAAACGGGCAGTCTCCGGGTTAAAGACCATGCCCACCGGATTCTGCATCCAGGCATTGGCCACCAGAATCCACACGGCAGAAAGGCTGGAGCCAACGGCCACCATCCAGGTGGAAAAGAGATGAAACCCCTTGGAGACCCGGTTCCAGCCAAAAAACATCACCGCAAAGAAAGTGGCCTCAAGGAAAAAGGCAAAAATTCCCTCAATGGCCAGCGGCGCGCCGAAGATATCACCCACCATCCAGGAATAGTTTGACCAGTTGGTGCCGAATTGGAACTCCAGGATGATACCCGTGGCCACCCCGATGGCAAAGTTGATACCAAACAAGGTCATCCAGAACTTGGTGATAGCCTTCCACTTCTCGTCACCGGTACGGACATACAGAGACTCAAACATGGCCAGCAAAAAAGACAGCCCCAGGGTCAGGGGGACAAAAATCCAATGATACATGGCCGTCAGGGCAAATTGCGCCCTGGACCAGTTCACCAAACTTGGATCGACATCAACCATTGATCACACCTCCTTTCTGTTATTGGTTCTGAACCGTCGGCCTGGCAAGCTGCTCCAGGACATGGTCGGCTCGTTGCTCATCGGTCTGGAAATTGGTCTTGAGAAAGTTGGGAAAAAAGAACAACTTGAGGACAGCAAACATGATAAAAAGCTTAATGAAGATAATCTTCCACAGGGTCCGGCCCACGGTCATAGACTTGAAGCCATCCCGATAAAAGCTGTAAATATTTGTTAATGGCTGTGACATATTCCTTCTCCTCCAACTGTGACAATCATGACGTTGATCGAGCAAAACCGCCCTTAACTCTTCTTATTATGCACAGAAAAAAAAGGAAGACAAGTCCCGTCCCTGCATAACTCAGCAAAGGTGATGCCGGCAAGATGTTGCCGCAACCCGGCACTGGCCTCTTCCCAGACCCTGTGCACCCGGCTAATGAGCGCTGACTTCGCAAGATTCAGGCCGGCCGACACAATCATTGAGCTGAATTTTGATGATCCTTACCTCAACCACCTCGAGCAGGGTGATCCCGGCAGGATCCTTGATCAGAACATACTCGCCCTTCGGCCCCTGCCGGATCTCGATCAAATAGGCCCGGGCCAGGGCTTGCACAATCTTGGCCAGAAAAGAAGTGGGGATATCCGCCTGGGCGGCAATCTCCTGCCTGGCCGCCAAAACCCCCTGACCCTTGAAGGCCAGATACACCATACACCTGATGGCATATTCTCCCGCGCGTGTTAATCTCATAGCAACCTTTAAAATAATATAAATAAGATATTATTAGTCTTATTTATAATGCACCTATTCAAGTCAACAAGAATTTTTCTCCTTTATTCTTTTGCTTTTTCATTTCATTTCCACCATAATAAGGAACCAAGAGTAAAAGAAATAGTTCAACCTCAGCAAATCAGCATGGAGGCATCATGAACCCGGCCCACCTTATTCCGACCCCAGACCTGTTACCAGTCCCCTGGGGCTGGTTTCAGCTTCTGCTTTCAACCACCTTTCTCCTGCACCTGCTGGTGATGAATATCATGCTCGGCTGGGCCATCATCGCCTTTTGCAATCATGCCTTCAAGGAATCAATACCGGCCGATAACCAGCTGATTTCCCAGAAGCTGCCCCTGACCATTGCCTTTACCGTCAACTTCGGCGTTGCCCCCCTGCTCTTTCTCCAAGTTCTCTACGGCCACTTCATGTACACAAGTTCCGTGCTCATGGCCGTGTTCTGGCTCTCTATCGTGGGGCTGCTCATTCTTGCCTACTATGCGACCTATATCTATAATCTGCAATTTTCCAGACTGTCCGGCCTGCACACCCTGGTCAGCGGTATAATCGCTCTCTTCCTGCTGACAATCACCTTTTTCTTCACCAATAACATGAGCCTGATGGTCAGCCCTGAAAGCTGGCCCCGCTATTTTGACCAGCCGGAAGGAATGATGCTGAACTTTGCAGACACAACCCTGCTGCCCCGTTATCTGCATTCCGTCCTGGCCTCAGTGGCGGTGGGCGGACTGACCCTTGGCCTCTACCATGACTGGCAGAAACGACGCGGCGACATAGCGGCGGCAAGCCTTATTCCGTCAGCCATGAACTGGTTTTCTTATGCCACCATCGCCAATTTTGGCGTCGGCACCTGGTACTTTGGCAGTCTTCCCGCCTCCATTCGCACCGTCACAGGAGCGGCTGGCGCATTTCTCCTCTGCTTTCTCCTAGCCGGGATTGCTGCCGCCATCCTTTCACTGATCTATGGCCTGCAACACCGCGTTCGCCATGCTGCCGGCAGCGTCCTTGGGGCCATCACCTGCATGGTGGGAGTCCGGGAACTAGTACGAAGG
>JANZPQ010000011.1:0-5254 GCA_038040945.1 Desulfobulbaceae bacterium
CTACACGGGATTCAGTTGCGCCTTCTTGGAACCATGCTTATCGTCAAAATCAGTTGTGGTATGACTGTCTGCCGGGGATTGTCAGCGATGTTTTTACTGATTCAGTGATGGTTGTTGAGACTTTGGATGTTTTTTTATGAATGACACTCTCCTGCAGTTTATTATCCTGGCCCCACCCCTGCTGCTGGCCCTGACTGTGCATGAATTTGCCCATGGGTATGTGGCATTCCGGTTGGGAGACCCAACGGCTCAGGCTGCCGGGCGCTTGACCTTGAACCCGCTCAAGCATCTGGATCCCTTGGGGACGATTGCTTTTTTTATCTTTCATATTGGCTGGGCCAAGCCGGTGCCGGTAAATCCTGTCTATTTTAAAAATCCTCAAAAGGATATGCTCTGGGTGGCCCTGGCAGGTCCGGCGACCAATCTCATATTGGCCGTAGTGAGCGCGCTGATGGTCAAGGCGGTCTGGTTACTGGCCCAGGCCCTCCCCTACTCTGTTCTGGGAGAATCAATCCTGGTGCCATTGAATCACACCTTGATCGCCAGTGTCTGGATTAATCTGGTGCTCTGTATCTTTAACTTTCTGCCCATCCCACCGCTGGATGGCAGCCGGATCCTCGCCGGGATTCTGCCTTCCGGTTTTGCCCGTCACTATGCATCCATCGAAAGATATGGCTTTATTCTTCTCATTATCCTGGCCGTCAGTGGTGTTCTGTCCAAGATGATCATACCTCTGATCACGTTTGCCAATAGTCTGCTGCTTTCTTGATATGGCCTTGTGGATTACTTTCTTGATTTCTCCACAGCCTGTTTGATGGAAACAGGATAGGGAGAATATTTTTGCAGGGATTGTGGCAGGGCGTTTCGGGCATTTCTGGCTGCGGCCAGGGTCGAATATTCTCCGTAGAAGAGGAGGAATGTCGTGGGCGCAGTCGATTTCCTGAGCACGATAAAGTCCCCTGGCCCTTTTTGATTTCCTTCGTCGCGTACTATTGCTCTTAGCTTTTTCCCGGCCTGATCCGCAGTGAGAACCATAAGCTGCAGGGTGAAGCGATCATTGTTTTTTCCAGCCAGCCATCTGTCACCCGCGGCAAGACTTTTTTGAGGGATCTGTCGGGTGATGTCGGACTTCAGTTCCTTTCTTGATTTTAATAGCTCCTTGTTTTTTGTGAAAGGCTCAGGGCTTAAGAGTGGGATGGTATTTTTGAGAGGAGTCTTGTCAGCAGTCAGCACCTGCAGCTCGGAAGATTTTTTCTCAACCAGAGGTGTGATCTCTACAGAGGCCTGCTTTACTGTTGACTCAGATTGGACCTGTTCAGTAACAGGTGGTTGTGTTGCCACCAGAGCTGGTTTGGCAGGTTCAACGACTGGGTTTTCCGTTACTTCTGGCACCGCCACTGGCACAGGTTGGACCGGTTCAGCACCTGCGTCCTCTCTTGCAACTGGCTCTGTTGCTTCCAAAGGAGCCGGCGGGGCAGGTGCTACAACCATATCTTTTTGATCCGGCAGGATTTGTTGTAGTGTGGACTGAGGTATAAGCTGTGTCGCCTCAGGTCTGGAGAGCGGAGCAGGTTCTTTTGCTTCTTTGTTGACGAAGACAAACAGGAAGAGGGCTACAAGAAGAGCTCCGACCCCAAGTGCTGTTTTTTTCTGCATAAACAGCAATGGCAGGCGATAAGCAGAGGGGGCTTCGACACTCGGGTCATCTGCATCACGGACATGCTCGAGGAGTACCATGAAGGAAGTATTGTCACCATTAGAAGAGGATGATTGCAGAGAGTCTTCCGCCAGGCTGTTGATCTTTCTGAAATTTCCATGGGACATGGCAAGGATTTTTGCGGCCACTTCTCGGCTGAAGATATCTTTTCCTTCAAGGCCAGGGCTCTCCCGCATGCAAAAATTCAGATATTGAAACGTCTCTTCCTCTGTTAACGGTGGCAGGGTGAGATGGAGCTCGCGTGTGTCCTTGAAGGTGCATAAGGAAAGCTGTTCAATATGTGCCTGCAGTCCTGTCCTGCCAAAGAGGATAATCTGCAGTAAAACACCATCCTCGTTGATGAGATCGATCATTTTGCGAAGACGTTCCAGTGTCGCCAGATAGAGTTTCTCCGCCTCATCGAAGAGGATCAGGAGCTGTTTTCCTTGTTCGTGCAGGGCTCGAGAGATCTCCGTCAGCAGTTGGCCGCTCCCGAGTGTATTGTCTTCTGTTGAAAAATCCAGTTGGAGCTTCAGGGCAATTATCTGGAGCACATAATCAAAAGATTCAACAGAGTAGGGGAAAGAGATGAGCAGATGTGATTCAGAGAGTTCTTTCTCCAGGGTTTTGCAGAGTGTGGTTTTTCCATAGCCCTCTTCGCCAATACAGGTGATCAGGCTGGCTGAGTCTGCAACCGCATTTTTTAATGCTTCGAGTATGGAGCGCTGGCCGCTGTCAGGGAAAAATAATGCATGATCAAATGGGGGTCGGGGGGTGATATGTTGTTCCTCTTGCATCTATCCTGTTTCCATTATGTGTTATCGTTCCAGTCCCCGCTTATCCCAGGATAATGGGGTCGTACCCAAATGCTACCTATACCATGGTAGACGGCCGGTGCATACTGATATCCCAGCTCTCTTTCTGTTGTCAAAAGAAGTGTCAGGGACGGTCCCTGTAATTTTGTTACCAACCTTGGAAAAACTGGTATAGTCTGCTGGTGACCGTTATCATAAGGCAGATCTCTTTTTTTCATTATAAAATGTAAACAGAAGCGCATTCCTGTTCAAGAAAATAATATATCATGCTGATCCTCTTCTGTATAAGTGTTATTTTTTTGCTTGCTGGTTTTGTTCAGGGCATGACCGGCTTTGGCTCGGCCCTTGTGGCCATGCCGCTGCTGAGTCTTTGTATTGACGTCAAAAGCGCTGTCCCGCTCTGTATCCTTAACAGCGTTGTGATTACCACATTTCTGGCATTGAAGCTGAAGAAACACCTGGATAGGAAAAAAATTTTCCCCCTCTGTATTGCCGCAATTCCAGGGATGATTGTGGGCATCACCCTGTTGAAGAAGGTCAGGTCTGAGCATCTCAGCATGGGGCTTGGTGTTCTTCTTGTCATCTATGCCTGTTACAATCTTCTGATTAAAGTCAGGCAGAGGAAATTGCATCCTGTCTGGTCCTATCTGGCCGGATTTTCTTCGGGTGCCATTGGCGCCGCCTTCAGCGCTGGGGGGCCGCCCACGATTATTTATGCAACGCTCAATGATTGGGATAAGGATGAGATCAAGGCCACCCTCAGCGGATTCTTTCTCTTCAATTCCTATCTCATTGCCACCGCCCATGCCGTGAGCGGTATGACCACAGTGTCTGTTCTCTTCGCGTTTATCTGTTCCGCCCCTTTTGTCTTGCTGGGAACGGTTCTGGGTTCCCACTGCTCTGGCCGTATAGACAAATCGCTTTATCTCAAGGTGATATTTACCTTTTTGATCCTGATGGGTATGGTGATGATCGTCACTGCGTGGTGACCTTTATAGCATATAAATGAGTATAAGAGATGTGAGGAAGAGTTATGAACGGAGCTGAGCTTCTGGTGCGCTGCCTTGAAAATGAAGGAGTTGACACCATTTTTGGTATTCCAGGCGAAGAGAATCTTGTCTTTCTTGAGGCCCTGCGAACATCCTCGATTCGTTTGATCCTGACCCGTCATGAGCAGGCCGCGGGGTTTATGGCGGCCACATATGGCCGGCTTACCGGCAGGCCCGGGGTTTGCCTGTCAACCCTTGGGCCGGGAGCGACTAATTTCGTCACGGCCGTTTCCTATGCCTTGCTTGGCGGCATGCCTGTCCTCTTTATCACGGGTCAGAAGCCGATAAAAAAGAGCAAACAGGGGCGTTTCCAGATCCTTGATGTGGTGAGGATGATGGATCCTTTGACCAAGTTCACCAAACAGATCGTTACCGCAGGAAGCATCCCGCCGCTGATCCGCGACACCTTCCGTATCGCCACAGCAGAGAAGCCCGGCCCGGTCCACCTGGAGCTGCCGGAGGATATTGCATCGGAAGAAATAGATAAGCTGCCCTTGCCTCTGACCCGTTTCTATCCCCCCCATGCCCATCCTGCTGCCATTGCCATTGCGGCAGGACTTATTAAACAGGCAAAGTATCCGCTCTTTCTCTTTGGGGCCGAGGCCAAACGACCTGATGTCTGTCGGGTAGCACGAGAGCTAATTGCCAAAACTGGCATCTACTTTTTTACCACCCAGATGGGCAAGGGGATCATTGATGAGCACTCTCCCTATTCACTGGGTACGGCTGCCCTCTCAGATCATGATTACCTGCATTGCGCCATTGATCGTGCCGATGTCATTATAAATGTCGGTCACGATGTTGTTGAAAAACCGCCGTTTTTCATGAACCAAAGGGATGTGCAGGTCATTCATGTCAACTACTCACCTGCTGGTATTGATGAGGTTTATTTCCCTCAGCATGAAGTCATTGGCGATATTGGAACCAGCCTGACCCAGTTGTTACATCTTATTCATGACCCGCTCACTCTTCCAGACTATGATTATTTTCGGCGCATTCATATAGAAATTAACACCCATGTCTATTGTGCGCCAGGCCATGAACGTTTTCCTGATACCCCGCAACGGATAGTCAGCGCTCTTCGCGATACGGTTGCTGACGACAGTATTATCTCACTTGATAACGGCATGTACAAGATATGGTTTGCCCGTAATTTCAAGGCGACGCAGCCCGATTCGCTGCTCCTGGATAATGCGCTGGCTTCAATGGGAGCTGGCCTTCCCGTAGCTATTGCCGCCAAGCTCTTGTATCCGGAGAGGCAGGTCGTGGCGGTGTGCGGTGATGGCGGCTTTATGATGAACTCCCAGGAGATGGAAACCGCTATCCGTCTCAAGCTGGATCTGGTGGTCATCGTTCTGCGTGATAATGGTTACGGGATGATTAAATGGAAACAGGGCGGCATGAACCTTCCTGATTTTGGCCTTGACTTTTTGAATCCTGATTTCATACAATACGCTCAGAGCTATGGGGCAAACGGCTATCGTGTTTCTCGTACCGGGGAGCTCGTTGAACTGTTGTCGGGATGCCTCAATCGGCCCGGTCTCCATCTTATCGAGGTCCCTGTAGATTATTCGCAGAATGAAGAAGTGTTTTTTCAGGAGCTTCGCGATAAGACCTGTCTCCTCTGATATGTTTTATGAAATTCCTGGAAGAGTAAAGAGTTAAACAAGTGCACATTGGTGTCGCTTTCTTCG
>JANZPQ010000012.1:0-4223 GCA_038040945.1 Desulfobulbaceae bacterium
AATCGATGGTCGTCATGCTGGCCATCCCCTCCACCCTGGCCCTGACCCTGTTGGTTTTTTATCTCTACGGATATACCTTAAACCGCATCACCCTCTTCGCCCTGATCTTTTCCATCGGCATCCTGGTGGATGACGCCATTGTGGTGGTGGAAAATATTGTCCGCCACCTGCGTCTGCCTGCCAGCCGTGATAGGTCGCTCGTTACAGTGGCGGTGGAGGCGGTGATTGAGGTGGGAAATCCCACGATTCTCGCCACCTGGGCTGTTATTGCCGCCATCCTGCCCATGGCCTTTGTGGGCGGGCTCATGGGCCCCTATATGCGCCCTATTCCCCTTGGTTCGTCGGCGGCCATGATCTTTTCGCTGATCATTGCCTTTACCGTGACCCCCTGGGCCGCCACCCATATCCTGAAGAAGAAATGCAGCCCCGCCGAGTGTGCGCTGGATGATGGTCACACGCAAGACCATGCCCCGGATGATTTTTTTACCAGGCTCTATCACCGCATCATGGACCCTCTGCTGGCCAGCGCTTCCTGGCGGCTGCTCTTTTTTGCGGTGATTATCGCCCTCTTGCTCGGCACCTGTTCCATGGTCTATTTCGGCCTGGTCAAGGTGAAGATGCTGCCTTTTGACAATAAGAGTGAATTTCAGGTGATCCTCAATATGCCCGAGGGTTCGACTCTTGAGCACACTAGCAGGGTGGCTCTCGAGATGGCCGAGGTCATCAAGAAGGATCCGGCAGTTGTCAATTATCAGGTGTATAGTGGAACGGCCTCGCCGTATAACTTTAATGGTCTTGTCCGCCACTATTTCATGCGCAGTGGTCCGACCATGGCTGATATCCAGGTGAATCTGCGGCCTAAACATGAGCGGGATGTGCAGAGCCATGCCATTGCGGTGCGGGTGCGTCCCGAGCTTTCACTGATTGCCAAAAAATACGGGGCAACGTTGGCAGTGGCCGAGGTGCCGCCAGGCCCGCCTGTACTCCAGACCCTGGTGGCTGAGATCTACGGCCCGACGGACGCTGACCGGGTACGGTTGGCAGAGGCGGTCAAGGGGGTTTTTGAGACCTCCGAGGGTGTGGTCGATGTGGACTGGTACCGGGAGAGCGAGCGCAAGCGGATGGTGCTGACCGTCGACAAGGAGAAGGCTGCCTTAAACGGTATTAGCGAGGATGAGATCACTCGCACTGTACATCTGGCCGTGCAGGGGATGTCCATCGATCTCTTTCATCAGCCGACTGATAAGGAAGAGATCGATTTAGTGCTGGAACTGCCCCGGCATCTGAGGGCGCGCGTCGATGGACTGCTCAATATATCCCTGCGTTCATCCACGAATCCGCAGGCGCCACTGGTGCCGCTCCGGGAACTGGTGCAGGTGAGCGAGGTGGCGGTTGATCAACCCATCTACCGGAAAAATCTCAAACCGGTCATCTATGTCACCGGCGACGTGGCCGGAACTGTCGAGAGCCCGGTCTATGCCATCCTTGAGATGAACAAGAAACTGGCGCTGCTCAAGGGCGGCGATTATGGCGGGCTGCAGGAAGCGGTTCAGGTTTATAATCTGAGTCAGCCCTTTTCCGGGGCTGAACCCTCCATGAAGTGGGACGGAGAGTGGCATATCACCCTTGAGGTCTTTCGCGACCTGGGACTGGCTTTCTGTGTGGTCATGATCCTAATCTATATGCTGATGGTTGGCTGGTTCAAGGATTATTTCACGCCCCTGGTGGTCATGGCGGCCATCCCTTTTTCCCTGATCGGCATCCTGCCTGCCCATTGGGGGTTCGGCGCTTTTTTCACAGCCACCTCCATGATCGGTTTCATGGCCGGCGCCGGTATTGTGGTGCGCAACTCCATTATCCTGGTGGACTTTATCGAGCTGCGGATCAGTCATGGCCTTCCCCTGGCTGAGGCCGTGGTCGAGGCCGGGGCCATCCGTTTTCGGCCCATGCTGCTCACGGCCCTGGCGGTGGTGGTGGGTGCCTCGGTGATCCTGGCCGATCCCATCTTTCAGGGTCTTGCTATTTCTTTGATGTTTGGCGAGATAGCCTCGCTCCTGATCAGCCGTATGGCGGTGCCGGTACTCTATTTTATGCTGAAAAATAAAAAGAAGGCGCTCGCTTAATACTTACGGGGACAGATAAAGCAGCTTTAGCGGCTTTTATCTGTCCCCTCTTTCATTCCCGTAGAAGGGCATGGCTCTTATGCCTGCCCTTTTGTGCCTTCCTGCTTGTTTTACCTTCTATTCATTATGAAATTAAAAAATTACACCTTGATTGCCACCTGCGCCGCCGGTCTCGAAGACCTTGTTCATGACGAGATCGCCTCTTTTGGCGGTACAGAGATCGTCCAGGCCCGGGGGGTTCTTATCTGGCAGGGGGATCTGGCCAGCGGCTATCGGGCCTGTCTCTGGTCCCGTTTCGCCTCGCGTGTCCTGCTGCAGCTTGCTGAGTTTCCGGCGGCTGATGACACCGAGCTCTACGATCAGTGTGGACTCATCAACTGGCAGGAGCACATGGACAACAGCTCCACCTTTGCCGTTGACTGCGCCCTGAGCAATTCATCTATCACCCACAGCCAATATGCCGCGCTCCGGGTCAAAGACGCGCTGGTGGATCAGTTTCGGGACCGGAGCGGCGAACGTCCTTCAGTGCAGGTTGAACGGCCGGATTTGCAGATCCGGCTCCATATCCATAATGATGTGGCAAGTCTTGCCCTTGATCTCTCAGGGGAGAGCCTGCATCGTCGGGGCTACCGGGTAGAGGGGGCCATTGCCCCGCTGAAGGAAAGTCTGGCCGCAGGGATTGTGGCCCTGGCTGGTTGGACCAGGGATGTTGCAGCCGACACCATGTTTCTTGATCCCATGTGCGGTTCCGGCACCCTGCTCATTGAGGCGGCTCTGCTCTATGGTGATTCCGCGCCCGGCCTCTGGCGCAATTATTTTGGTTTCATGGGCTGGAAGGGTCACGATGAAGCTCTCTGGTCCCAGCTTGTTGATGAGGCGGTAGCGCGTGAAGAGGCGGGGATGGATCGTCCATGGCCCCTGATTCTTGGCTATGATGCCGATCCGGTGGTCGTGGCGGCGGCCCGCCAGAATATTGAAAAGGCGGGGCTGGCAGAGAAAATCCGGGTCAGGCAGGGCCAGCTTGCCAATCTGAAACGGCCGGCAGCCAAGGGCTTTCTGGTCTGCAATCCTCCCTATGGTGAGCGTCTCAATGAACTTGATGAGGCGGTCCAGCTCTATCGGGCCCTGGGGAGGGTGGCGCGGCAGGAGTTTGTGGGCTGGCAGGTGGGGATCTTTATCGCTGCCCCTGATTTTGCAGATAGGATCGGTCTGACCTGGCAGGCCAGCCATCGGCTCTTTAACGGGCCGATCGCCTGCCGACTGTTGTGTGCCGAGGTGGTGGAGCAGCCATTGGAGCAGGAGTTCAGGTGGCAGGTCGCAGCGGAGACCTTTGATGGTGAGGGGTCGGAGGTCACTCCTGCGCCGTCCTTGGCGCCCGTGACACTGGAGCATCCAGGCTCTGCGTTTGCCAACCGTTTAGTCAAGAATCTGAAGAAGATGCTTAAATGGGCACAGCGGGAAGGGATCAGCTGCCTGCGTGTCTATGATAGCGATCTTCCTGAGTATAATGTAGCCATTGATCTCTATGACAAGTGGATTCATGTCCAGGAGTATGCCCCGCCAGCCACCATTGATCCGGATCTGGCCGCGTCTCGCTTCAGTCTGGCGCTGACCATGATTCGTGAGGTCCTGGGGGTGCGGAGGGATCGGATTTTCATCAAGACCCGCAAAAGGCAGAAAGGAAAGGAGCAGTACCAGAAACAGGGGAGCCGGAAAAAAATGTATGAGGTACGGGAGGGGAGATGTTTTTTCCTCGTTAACTTCACCGATTACCTCGATACCGGTCTCTTCCTTGATCATCGGATCATCAGGGAGCGGATTGGCCAGCTCGCTGCCGGCAAGCGATTTCTCAATCTCTTTGCCTATACCGGAACAGCGACCATCCACGCGGCACGAGGCGGGGCGGAATCGACCACTACCGTTGACCTCTCAGCCACCTCTCTCAGCTGGGCGAGGATGAATCTGGCCCTGAACGGCTATGGCGGCCCGGCCCACGCGACGATTCAGGAGGATTGTCTCAAATGGCTGGAAAGCCCTCGTGGTCAGTACGACCTGATCTTTGTTGATCCGCCCACCTTTTCCAATACCAAAAAGGAAAAC
>JANZPQ010000013.1:0-2744 GCA_038040945.1 Desulfobulbaceae bacterium
GACGGCCCACGCCGCGCCCGCGCCACTGTTCATCGACCACCACATCTTCAACCAGCAGGGACAGCCCCCCCTCCGCCGTGGAGACCAGCAACTGCCCGGTACACATGCCGACCACCTGGCCTTGCGCCTCGGCAACCAGCACACAGCCGCGCTCATTTGCAAGCATCAGGGCCAGGCCCCGCAGCTGCCTCGATTCATCGGCAACAAAATCCTCTTCGATTGCAAAAAGCGCGGCCAGCAGGGAGACCAGACCGGCAAGGTCAGCAGGTTGTGCGTTTCGAATTCTTACCTGTAAGTCAGACATGGCTCCTCTTTCCAGTGACCGTCAGATCATGCCGCAAAACTCATAAACCTGATTGGCCCGGTTAAAAAAACTCGATACGGATATTTTCATCATCAGCCTGAGTTAAAGAATACCGACCACCGTCCGTGAAGGTCATACCATTATCAGCGGCCACCTTTTTCAGCTTGGCAATGGAGTCTTTGATCTCACCTTCTTCAGCCTCGCTGTTGGTATGGATGAGAAGTTCCTTGTCGTTGGCGGTAAATTCCAGAAGAAAGGCATTGTGTTCCAAAAACACCAGCTCTTCATAGGCGTAGGAGATCCCCATTCCGGCGGATTCAACAATTTCCGTGACTATCCCTAAGGGTTTCAGGCTCATTTTTCATTCTTCCCGGCTAACCCCGATAAACGGGATAAGTACCTTCACGAAATTCGTTTCAAAAAAGAAGAAACGAATTTCTAAGGTACTAAAAGTTGTTTTTCCACCAGGTTCTGCAACCTGCTTGCCAAATCCAGCATGACAGGAATTTCCTCCATGGCCGGCCCGGTGATATTGAACGTATCGACGTCACAGATCTCCTGATATTGATCAAGATTCAAGAGCCCCTCCCGGATGCCCGACATGGCGCCGGGAAAGGCCTCATCCATGGCCTCGACAAGATCTTTCATGGTCTGGTTATTGGGTAATTTCCCCTGGCACATCAGGGCTGTCATGACGAATTTTTCAATGGCCATGGCAATAATGTTGTAGAGGATCACAGTGGTAAAGGCTTTTTTTTGCAGCGCATAGGCTGCGGACGCGGTCTTGAGGAAGGCCTTGCCCTCAGCCCAGGAATCTTCCCATCCCTGGATGGGTTGGACCTTTTTGAGGTCGGATAATGAAAAGTTCGGGGTCGGTTGCATGGAGATACTCCTCTTTTTTTGTGCGGAAAAAGGTTGAATGGATCTACCAACACGACCTTCTCAGTGGGCTGGGGTAACCAAGGCATCCCTGGTAAATCATAATTCCTCAGCCTTGCTGAGAGTATAGATGTCTCGCCATCTGGCACCACAGGTTGCGCAAAACATGGAAACATGAACCTTGCCCCCCTTTACCTTTTCCGGTGGCGCACTTGCCTTAATGGCCGAGGAACCGCATTTAGGGCAGTTTTCACCATTAGACTCCAGATATGAGTTAAAGGTCATCTGTTCCCTCCTTTTTGCTCATCGCAGGACAGAGCCTGTAAATTTGGACAGGTCACCACATCGCTACGGCCATCCCAGCCTCCCAGATACGGCGTAAGGCGCGGATCCATGAATCCTTGAATGCTCAGGCCATCAACCTCGACAAGGGGTCTCTTGATTAAGATGGGGTTCGCCACCATCATCTCCACCGCCTCGACAAAAGAGAGGTGTTCCGGGATGATCTCCCTTTTTTTTATGGCCGGAGCACTATGATTCATCATCTCCACCGGCGCCTTACCAGCCACAAAGGCCAGAAGCTTTTCGCGATTCCAGGAATAGCTGAGGATATCTATACAGCGCAGGCTATGGCCGGCGGCGCGAAGGATCGCCTTCTGCTTTTCTCCATTGGTGCAGCCCGGTTTTTCAAAAAAGGTGATATCCGTCATATCCCATTACCCTTACGCCCTATGAGGCGATCAGATACTCTGCCGCCGGCTCTCCATCCTCAATACCATCGAGGATGGCGTCAATAACGTCGGTGCTGTTTACCCCTTTAAACCACCAGTTTTCCGGTTGCACTACCATGATCGGCCCAGCCTCGCACTGCTTGAGGCAGGTGGTGGCGGTGACCAGACAATCAAGACCGCGATCAAGGATCTCTTCCTCGATATACTGGAGGAAGCCATCGGTCTGCTTGTGGCAGAGACCTTTTTTATCGCCCGCCACCCGAAAGCTCTGACAGACTAGGATTTGTCGTTCTGGGATTGCCATTTTTTCTTTCCTTTTTCGTATTGATAAAAAATTTTCAGACCGCCGAAACAGATCATTCTTTACGGCATTTTTTTCCCTTTCCGCCGCCGCCATAGAGAACTTCAACAGAACCCTCGATATTGTCTTCGGTAATCAGGACCATGATGCCATGGCTGCTTAATACCTTTTTGGGACTCTCGCCGGCGCTGGCCGCCAAGAGCACAAAACAATCTTTCAGGGTATCAGCCAGGATCTCCCAGCGGGAAGCGCCTGCTCCGGGCTCAGGAAGGGCTCGGGTGCCGAGGAGACAAACAAGTCCATCTTCTCTCGGACCATAGATCAGCGCCGTTATGGCATGACCCAGGTGGAGATCAACCTCCATACCGTTAGAACTGACCACCGCCACGTTAGGGCGTTCAACACTGGGTTTTGGCAGCGTTGAAGCCGCTGAACAGCAACTCTTTCCGGAGGGATCAGCCGTCCTGTCGGCTTGAATCTTCTCAGGGACGGCCAGAATGGTCATATATTTTGCCACCTGGTCGCGAAT
>JANZPQ010000014.1:0-3741 GCA_038040945.1 Desulfobulbaceae bacterium
CTTCCGATCTAGTTTGGCCATCATCTCTTCGGTACCGGAATAATAATCCTGTACCACCCTGCAGTTACACCTCTTTTCAAAATCGGCAACCACCTCTTCCGAGATATAGTCGTTCCAGTTGAACATATGCAGCTCCTCACCGGCAAAGACTGGGGAAGCCAGAAACAGCATCAGCAAAAGCAGTATTTTTTTCATGTCAGTTTCCTCCTCTTGAGTTGATTTTATTTGCCACGAAAGAGCGTGGGAGACAGCCTTGACGCCGCGGTAATCACAATCAGGGTCAGCAGCATCAACAGCGTTGACACTGCATTGACCTCAGGGGTCACCGCAATCTTGACCATGGAATAGATCTGCAGTGGCAGGGTGGAACTGCCCACTCCCGCCGTAAAAAAAGTGATGACAAAATCATCAATGGACAGAGTAAAGGCCATCAGGCCGCCGGCCAGGATGCCGGGCATGAGCAGGGGTAAGGTGATCTCCCGGAAACACCGCCAGGGTGAGGCCCCGAGATCACGGGCCGCCTCAACAAGCGCCGGGTCCATGCCTGACATCCTGGCCCGCACCGAAAGGGCCACGAATCCTATAGAGAAGGTGATATGGGCCAGCATGACGGAGACCAGTCCGAGCGTCATATTCATCATGATAAACAGAACCAGCAGGCTGACCCCCATCAGGATCTCCGGCATGGCAATGGGCGCCAGGACCAGCAAGGGCAGGAGGCGCAGACGATAGTGATGCATGGCGATTCCCGCCAGGGTGCCGAGGAGGGTGGCCGCACCGGCGCTGACCGTGGCAATAATAAGCGAGTTCATCGCCGCGGTCAGCATCTCCCGATTGTGCAGGAGCTTGCCGTACCACTTCCAGGTGAACCCAACCCACTCGGCGTTTAACCTGGAGTCATTAAAGGAGAAGAGCACCACAATCACCAGCGGCACATAGAGAAAGCCATAGACGAGTGCGGCACTGAGCCACAGCAGCAGGTTTTTCCTGACCATGATCACCCCCTGCCGCCGCGCCCTTGACCAAGGCGGGCACCAAGCAGGACTACGGCCACGGCAGTCACGGTCAGCATTATGGAGAGAACACTGCCGAAGGGCCAGTCGCGCGACTCCATGAACTGCTGTTTGATGACATTGCCGATCATGATTCCATTGGTACCGCCGAGAAGATCAGGGATCGCAAACATGCCCAGCACCGGGATAAAGACCAGGATCGAACCGGCGGTGATACCGGGCAGTGAAAGCGGCCAGGTGATCAGCCAGAAACGCCGCCACTTGCCGGCACCGAGATCCTGGGCTGCATCGAGCAGATCAAGGTCATGTTTTTCCAGATTGGCATACAAGGGTAGAACCATAAAGGGCAGATGCACATAGACCAGGCAGATAATCATCGCCGTCGGACTGTACATCAGGGTAACCGGCCCGACGCCGACAAGATCAAGGAGCCCGTTGAGCATCCTGGTCAAGGCCCCGACCGGGCTGAAGATGATCATCCAGGCATAGATACGGACCAGAAAATTACTCCAGAAGGGCAGGATCACCAGCAGCAGGAGAAGATCACGATATTTGCGGCCACTGCGGGCAATCACCAGGGCCAGGGGATAGCCCATGATCATGCAGAGCAGGGTGGTGGCCACGGCATATCCTATTGATTTGACAAAGAGACGCAGATAGATATCTGTCGCCACCAGACGCTGCCAGTTCTCCAGGGTCAGATCGAGCGTCAGCCGGCCATTCTCCTGCAGATACCAGGGTGCCAGGCCGCCATACTCCCCGGCATAGCGGAAGGTGGCAAAGAGCATGATCAAGGTAGGTGCCGCAAAGAATATCAGCAGATAGGCCATGGGCGGCAGAGAGAGCAGATACTTATAGCAGACCTTTCTCTGCATGATGTCAATCCTGCACCAGATGGCCGGCATCACATGACCAGGCGACCTCAACCCTGTCTCCGACATCAAAGAAACTGGTCCGTCCGGAGGCGGAATTGGCCAGCAGGGTCTCCAGCTGGACGCCATTGGCCAGAGTGACGATATAGACGGTCACATCTCCCAGGTAGAGGATATCATGCACATGACCGGTAAAATGGGACTCATCGTCTAAAGGGCTGTCAGTGGCAGCGACGGACATGGATGTCCTGGTGTCGCTCGCTCCTGGGATGGCGGAAGAGCGACCGAGACGAATCTTTTCAGGGCGCAGGGTGAGTGCGCAACGACTGCCTGCGGCAAGCGTCACCTCTGACCTGCACACATGCACCGGGCCGAGCCCATCAAGCTCTACGGTGACACACTCCCCCTGCTGATCGCGGACATACCCTTCCAGCAGGTTGCACTTGCCGATAAAATCAGCGACAAAACGACTGTTGGGAAATCCATAGAGACGGGAAGGGATATCCACCTGGGCAATTTTACCTCCATTCATCACCGCAATCCGGTGTGAGAGCGCCAGGGCCTCACTTTGATCATGGGTCACATAGACAAAGGTAATACCGATATCCTTCTGCAGATTGATAAGCTCAATCTGCATCTGTTCACTCAACTTGGCATCGAGTGCCGACAAAGGTTCATCCAGGAGTAAGAGCCGGGGACGGTTCACCAGGGCCCGGGCAATGGCGATCCGTTGTTTCTGGCCACCCGACAAGGAGTCAGGGTACTTCCCGGCCTTATCGGGCAGGCGCACGTTTTCCAGGGCCTCACCCACCCGGGTCTGAATATCTTTTTTGGCGTGACCTGCCATCCGCAGAGGAAAGGCAATATTCTCGGCCACCGTCATGTGGGGAAAAAGGGCGTAATTCTGAAAAATAGTATGGAGGGGACGGTGTTCGGGGGGAGCAGAAACGATACTTTTGCCATCAAGGAGGATATCGCCGCCATCCGGTTGATCAAATCCGGCCAGCAGACGCAATAAGGTTGTTTTCCCGCAGCCCGAGGGACCAAGCAGGGTAAAGAACTCCCCCGCCTTGATATGCAGAGAGACCTTGTCCAGGGCCAGAAAGGCGTCAAAGTGTCGTGAAACATCTACTATTTCCAGCAAGTCAGGGGTCTCCATTCCAGCGTAGAGATATTACATATTCACCGCCCTGCAAACTTACCTGACAGACAGAAACAAGTTGCCGGCGGCACAGACAAAGTAAGCCTGATACAAGGAAAGGAACGAACTCGCGTCAGTGCCTTTCTCACCAGACATCCGCAAATCTTCATAGCAAATACCAGCATAAAAATCAAGCGGCCTGTGGGGAATACCACGGGCCGCTTGATTACAAAAAAAACCAGTTCGTACAGTTCCTCACCAGGAGGAGCTATTGCAGGACACAGGCTGTATGGTATCTGTCGGACATTTTTTCACTTTCTATCTTTCCTGCCTGGCACGATCGTTTATGCTCTATTGGCCAGGCGCCACCCAAAGAAACAGCCGGAAAAGATTGGCTGTTTCTTTGAGGCGGCATAAGAGGCCGTAAATACAAAGAGCAAGAAAAGCTTTGCTCTTTGTATATAACGGCCTCTAAATTTGTTTCACTTTTTTGTTCAACACCTCTACCTGGGCCGAGACGGAGAGGTCGCGAACGATACGGTCCGTCACCACCTTGATTGAATGCAGCACGGTGGCATGATCGCGGCCAAAGGCCTTACCGATATCCGCCAGAGACTGCTGGGTATGGGCCCGGCTGAGATACATGGCCACTTGCCGAGGAAAGACAATCGCTTTTTTACGGGTACGTGACTGCATATCCTGGACACTGACATTG
>JANZPQ010000015.1:0-3542 GCA_038040945.1 Desulfobulbaceae bacterium
TTATTACGGATTCAAGTATGATGAGTACGGGAATACTCGAGAAATCCTTGTCTATGCCAGTGGCGCCATCCTTTCTTCAATAGCCTTTGTCAACAAGGGCACCGCCTTCACCAAGGGTGAGCGCAAGCGGCTGGGGCTTGAAGCAGCCCTTCCTCCAGCGGTGCGAACGCTTGAGCATCAGGTGGAGACTTCGCTGGCCACGGTCAACGCCAAAGAAGACCCCATTGAAAAATTTATCTATATCCGTTCTCTCTTTGATCGCAATGTGACCCTCTCCCATGCCCTGATCAAGAGTGATATCGAGCGCTTGATGGGGATCATCTACACCCCGACGGTGGGGCTCGCGGTGCAGCAGTACTCCTCCATGTTCCGGCAGGCGAACGGTCTGCATTTCTATCCGGAAAACATCGATCGGGCCGAGGACGTACTCAGGCGTTATCTGCATCGGGACATCCGGGTGGCGGTCGTGACCGATAATCAGGGTATCCTTGGCATTGGCGACCAGGGGGCAGGCGGGATTGCCATCTGCCTGGGAAAACTGATGCTCTACACCCAAGGTGCCGGGATCGCGCCCTGGCATTGCCTGCCTGTTTCACTCGACGTGGGCACCGATAATGAAGCGCTGCTCAATGACAATGACTATCTGGGCTGGCGTCACCGTCGTTTGAAGGGAGATAAGTATCTTGAATTTATCCGCCGTTTTGCCAGGGCCTTCCGTAATGTCTTTCCCAATGCCTTGTGCCAGTGGGAGGATTTTTCCAAGCAGAACGCCTTTGCCATCCGTGATACCTACCTCCATGACCTGATCTCCTTTAATGATGATATTCAGGGTACCGGGGCCATTGCCCTGGCCGCTATCCTGACGGCCATGAAGATCAAGAAGAGCAGGTTGTCCGAACAGGTCTTTCTTATCCATGGCGCCGGTGCCGGCGGGGTCGGGGTGGCGGATCAGATAGAGGCCGCCCTGCTGGATACGGGGATGGATGAGGCTGCGGCCAGGGATCGGATCTTCACCCTGGATTCGCGCGGAGTGGTGACCTCAGACCGGGAGGTCGAACCCTATAAACGTAAATTTGCCAAGGACAAGGCGGCCTTTCCCTGGCTGCAGGATCAGCAGAATCAGACTCTCGCCAGGGTGATCGATCAGGCAGGGGTCACCGTCCTGATCGGCACCTCCGGTCAGGGGGGATGCTTTACTGAAGAGGTGGTACGGGTGATGGCGGCCAACACCGACCGTCCGCTGATCATGCCCCTGTCCAATCCAACCTCCATGGCTGAGGCCACTCCCGAAGAAATTTATTCCTGGACCGACGGGCGGGCCCTGGTTGCCACCGGCAGTCCTTTTGCCCCTGTTCTCCGGGGTGGAGTGCTGCGACGAAGCGGCCAATGTAATAATGTCTTCGTTTTTCCAGGGGTCGGATTAGGGGTACTGGCCTCCGGGGCCCGTGAGGTGCGTCCCAGTTTTTTCACGGCGGCGGCCCATGCGGTTTCTGATTGCGTGAGCCGGGCGGAAAGGGAGGAGGGGATGCTGCTGCCTGCTGTTTCCACCCTCAAGGCGGTGAGCGTCAAGGTGGCCCTGGCCGTGGCCATGGCAGCTGTGGCCGAGGGGGTAGATCGACCCTGCGTCTATTCCACCTTCCAGCATGGGCAGGACGAGATTCGGATGAAAGAGTTAATCACCAAGATGCGCTGGAATCCCTGTTACCTACCGCTTGTCGGGATGTGAGGGCAGGAACTCCGCTGCTTACGCTCAGAAATATTAAAGGAGTAAAGGCGCCAGGGGCGCAAGGCCTGAAAGGAGTGACTGTCCTGTGCCAATAGCTTGCGCGATTATTCTTCGTCAGAAAGCAGGGCTGCCTTTAAAAACTCGCGGTTGAGCCGGGCGACGTTGCTGATTGAGATCTGTTTCGGGCAGGCTGCTTCACATTCCCGTTTGTTGCTGCAGTTACCAAATCCCAGTTCATCCATCTTCCGCACCATGGCCAGGGCCCGCCTGGCTCTTTCCGGCTGACCTTGCGGCAGCAGGGCAAGATGAGAGATCTTGGCCCCGACAAAGAGCATGGCAGCACTATTGGGACAGGCGGCGACACAGGCACCGCAGCCGATGCATTCTGCGGCGTCAAGGGCCCGATCGGCAACCCTCTGGGGGATAGCAAGGGTGTTGGCCTCAATGGCGCCGCCGCTATTGACGGAGACATATCCTCCCTCGGCAATGAGGGTGTCAAAGGCGCTTCTGTCTACCACCAGGTCTTTGATGAGTGGAAAGGCGCGGGACCTGAAGGGCTCAATGACAATGGTGTCACCGTCTTTGAAATGGCGCATGTGCAGTTGGCAGAGGGTGGTTCCCTTCTGGTGGCCGTGGGCCTGACCGTTGACCACCGCCCCGCACATGCCGCAGATCCCTTCCCGGCAATCATGGTCAAAGGCAACAGGTTCTTTTCCTGCAAGAGTCAGTTGCTCGCCCACCACATCAAGCATCTCCAGAAAGGACATGTCTGTTGAAATGGGGCCGGTCCGGTAAGTCTCGAAGGCACCCTTGCTCTCACCGTTTTCCTGACGCCATATCTGCAGATGCAAACTGATTGTGCTGCTCACGAGTAACTCCTCTGGCTCAACTTCACATTTTCAAAGGAAAGAGTCTCTTTGTGCAGGGTTGGGGGTGAGCCGGTGCCTGTGTGTTCCCAGGCCGCGACATGGCAGAAATTATCATCGTCGCGCAGGGCCTCATTCTCCGCACTCTGACTCTCTTCCCGGAAATGACAGCCGCACGATTCTGTCCGGCTTAAGGCGACAACGACCATGACTTCGGCAAATTCGAGAAAATCAGCGACCCGGCCGGCCCGTTCGAGCGACTGGTTCAGGGACTGGCCGCTGCCGGGTACGATGACGTCCTGCCAGAATTCCTCTCTGATTGCCGGGATCCTGTCCAGGGCCTCCTGCAGTCCTTCTTTGTTGCGGGTCATACCGCAATGCTCCCAGAGCAGCAGCCCCAGTTCCCGATGGAAGTCATCGATGGTGCGTTTACCTTTGCCTGTCAGTAATCTGGAGATTCGTTCTTCTGCCTCTCTTTTGCTAGAGAGAAAGGCTTCCTTTTGTATGTCGGTTTTTTTGCTGTCGACTCCGGCCAGGTAGGATCCTATGGTGGAGGGGATGATAAAATAGCCGTCAGCCAAACCCTGCATCAGGGCGCTGGCGCCAAGGCGGTTGGCCCCATGGTCTGAAAAGTTGGCCTCGCCGAGGACAAAAAGGCCGGGAATGGTACTCATCAGATTATAGTCCACCCAGAGACCGCGCATACTGTAATGGACGGCCGGGTAGATCGTCATCGGTTGTTCAACGGGGTTCCGGGCCGTGATCTTTTCATACATGTGAAAGAGATTGCCATATTTTTTCTGGACACTCTGCAGGCCGTTTTGCTTTATGGCATCGGCAAGATCAAGATAGACGGCCAGCCCTGTTTCTCCCACGCCCTTGCCCGCGTCGCACTGTTCTTTGGCGTTGCGGGAGGCGACGTCTCTGGGGACAAGATTGCCGAAGCTCGG
>JANZPQ010000016.1:0-3188 GCA_038040945.1 Desulfobulbaceae bacterium
GCTCAGATCACTGGTGGAGAAATGATAGCCCGGCTGCTTGCGATTATGCAGACGGCGCCTACAGGGTTGGGCGCAGCGGCCACGGTTGCCGCTCATGCCGGTCAGGGCCGAGGAGAAAAGGCACTGGCCGGAGATGGAAAAGCAGAGGGCCCCATGGACAAAATGTTCCAGCTCGATGCTGGTCTGGCTGCGGAGCTCTGCTATCTCGGTAAGAGAGAGCTCACGGGCCAGCACCGCCCGGGTGAAACCCATCTGCTCCAGCATCTTGACCCCGGCCGCATTATGGACGGTCATCTGGGTGGAGGCATGGAGGGGAAGCTGGGGGAAATGGAGACGGGCCAGCCGCCAGACTCCGAGATCCTGGATAATCAGGCCATCGACTGGGATAGCGGCCAGGGAGGCGAGGATATCCACCAATTTGGGCAGCTCGGCCTCATTGATCAGGGTATTGAGGGTGATATAGAGGTGTGTGTTTTGGCTGTGGGCATAGCTTGTCATCCGCTCCACATCGGCCAGGGTGAAATTGCGGGCCCGGGCCCGGGCGGAAAACTCCTTGAGGCCGCAATAGACGGCATCGGCGCCTTGATCGAGGGCGGCAAAAAAGGCCTCCATACTGCCGGCCGGGGCCAGAAGCTCTGTTTGCCCTGGTTTTGCGGGTGCGGGGAAAGGAATATTCTTTTTTTCTTTCATTACAAGAGGTCACTGCAAAGGTTGTTGTGTTGTTAACTATCCACCGATTTGCGTTTAAATAAAAAAAGTAGGTCGGGTTTCAACCCGACGCTGGACCTGCAATGCATCCCCCTGTTTTCTGGCTAAAGCCCGACCTGTTTATGATGGATCATTATGTTCTTTTTAGCGGAACTTTGCTCGAATCTTGTCGACAATCTCGGTCAGTTCTGACAATTTCAGCCAGTGCAGAACAACGGTATATATGCACGCCGCCAGAAAAATCAGCAGCAGGACGGCAAGAAGCTGTTGAAACAGGTTGCCGATGAGAAAACCCGCCAGCATCATCCTGGCCAAAAAGAGGAGCAGGCTCATACAGCAGGTGGCGACAAGGATCTTGAAGAGTCCTTTGAAAAGAGCAGAAAGCGAATAACCGCCAATCTTCCAGTAGAGCACTGCGCTTAAAAAGAGAAAGTTCATGAACATGGTGCAGGAGGTTGAAAGGGCAATGGCCTTGTGTTGAAAGACGTTGATGGTCAGAGTAATGATCAGGATATTGGCAGCAACGGCCAGGAAACTGGCGATAACCGGATAACGGGTGTCATCGAGTGCATAGAAGGCCGGCACCAGAATCTTGTTGGCCGAATAAGCAAAAAGCCCGATGGCATACAAGGTAAGGGTCTGGGCGGTGGCTACTGTGTCGAGGGCAGTGAAGGCCCCTCGCTCAAAGATCAGGCGGATAATCGGTTCCGCAAGAAGAATAAGCCCGGCAGTGGCCGGAATAGTCAGACAAAAGACCATGGTGAGCGAGGAGACCAGGGTCTGCCGAATGGCCGGGATATCCTTTTTGGCAGCATGTCTGGCCATAACCGGCATGACGGCAATAGCAAAGGCCACGCCAAAAAGACCAATCGGCAGCTGCACCAGGCGAAAGGCGTAATTGAGCCAGGAGACGGAACCTTCAGCGCACGATGCGGCAAAGCTGGTGTTGACAAAGATATTGATCTGGGTGGCGGAAAGACCGATGGTGGCCGGGACCATCAACCTGAGGATGCTGTGCAGCCCGGGATCGCGCAGGTCAAGATGGGGGAAAAAACGGAATCCGGTCTTAAAAAGAGCGGGCAACTGGACACCAAGCTGCATGACCCCGCCGATCAGGGTGCCGATCGCCATGCCCACGATGGCGGGATGCCCATATCGAGGCAGGATCAGGGCCATGCTGACGCCACCGACAATGGAGCCGAGATTGAAGAAAGAAGAGGCTATGGCCGGCACAAAGAAACGCCCCTTGGTGTTGAGCATCCCCATAACGACTGCGGAAAGAGAGATGAAGACCAGAAAAGGCAGCATGATCATGGTGAGCGTGGAAGTCAGTTCAGCCTTGCCGGCAACCTTGGAAAACCCAGGGGCCAGCAGAGAGACCAGAGGCCCGGCCATAAAGATGCCCAGCAGGGTGAGCAGAGAGAGCAGGATGGCAAAAAAGACCAGGACATTGGAGGCAAGGCGCCAGGTTTCCTCCTGGGTTTTGCTTGTGTCATAGCGGGAAAAGATGGTGACAAAGGCCGCGGACAGCGCCCCTTCCCCGAAAAGATCGCGGAGGAGATTGGGGATCCGGAAGGCTACGACAAAGGCATCATAGGCGTATCCCGCGCCAAACATGGCGGCAAAGATCTGTTCCCGAACCAGACCAAGCACCCGGCTGCACATCACAGCGATGCCGACTGTTCCCGCTGATTTTGCTATTGCCGTATTCTGTCGTCTCTCTTCCTGCACCTTGACTTCCTCATTCTTTCCATTATCCTGACATCAACGATACGTCGCTGCTATGCATACCTTTTTCAACTTGTTTTTACCAGAAAATCATGAGACCCATGGTCCGCGAATTGGAATGGTTCTTTCTCAACGGTTCCTTGCATGATCACCGGTTAATGTGAGTTGCCGAATAACCTGTCAATCAGCCTTGACTTTACGACTGTATTTTGAATATATAAATAAGAGATTCTTAACAAATTATTGATCCATTTAAAATCTGTCAGCAGAAAACTTCGTGGAAATTGTTCAGAGAAATTCCTCGAAGCCTTCATACAAGGAGAGATGCATGCAAGACATTAATATGATCAGGAATGTTGCAATAATCGGACACGGACATTGCGGAAAAAGTTCTCTTGCCGAGGCTATGCTCTATAGCGCCGGCAAGATCAAAAGATTGGGCAAGGTGGATAAGGGAAGCTCCGCCATGGATTTTGATGAAGAAGAAATCCAGCGCAATCTCTCCATCAACGCATCTTTTCATAATTACAGCTGGAAAAGACATGAGATCTTTCTCATTGACACCCCGGGAGATGATAATTTCCTCAACGAAACCTATCAGGCCATTCAGATAGCAGACAGTGCGATATTTATTGTTGGCGCAGTCCTGGGGGTCAAAGGTCAAACCATAAAATTTGCGAATTTTATTGCTGAGCGAAAACTTCCCTGCCTTCTTTTTATCAATAAAATGGACAGGGACCGAGCTGATTTCC
>JANZPQ010000017.1:0-3383 GCA_038040945.1 Desulfobulbaceae bacterium
GCAATTACCTGCCAGAAATCCGCATTGAGCCAGTCGACCTATTCTTCTCCTTCCTTGGTGTATCTGTCGATGACCTTCCAGGCTGTAGTGAGCAGGGTGCCCTCAAAACTGTGAACTCCTGCGACTATCCGACAAGTCGAGACGATGATAGCGGGCAATCTCCGAAATTCGCTCTTTGCTGAGCCCGGCCTTTCCGGCAAAAACCGGCCATTGTCGGACAGCATCCGCGATTTCTCTGATAATTTCTTCAGGTCTGGGTAGGCTGATGCCTTCACCCACGGCGATGAGGTCGGCCAGCTGAAAATGGTCCTGTTTGCCGTTGATGGTCATCTGGTGTCGGTTGGTCCATTTTCCTGCCGGGTTATGGGAGTAGGTGACATCAAAGGCCGGGGAGAGGTGCCACTTGCCGTCCTTGTCCATGAGAAAGGCAATGTTCTTGGTGTGGTCATCCTGGTTGCGGGCCAGCACATTGAAGATCATCCGCCGGAACTGCTGGATGGCCTCTGCCTTGCTGATCCGCAGCTTGCGCATCACAGCAAAGGCCTGCTCGTAGCCATATGCTCCGGCCATATTGAAATCGTAATGGGCCAGGCCGCATAAGGACTGCATGTGGATCTTCTCTCCTGCCTCCCTGTCAAAGCGCCTGGTCAGGAAATGAGCGCGGCCGTGCTCTTCAAGGAGGCGACATTCACTCATCTCTATGCCTGCGGCTCCGGCCATTAAGGAGTAGGCATATTCGATCCGGCCATAACCCTTTGGTTCGCCAAGTTCCAGGTCGCTGACTCCGTCAAACTTGAGGATCCAGTGTTCATAGCCGGGCGGGGTGCCGGCTTGGCCAGACAAGACATGACCGGTATCATTCATGGCAATGACGGCCTTAGGTCTGGCTCCGCCGGCCGAGGTGCCGACCCTGAGGATATCCATCAGGGCCTCATTATTCTCTTTACTGCCGTTGCCAAGGGAGACGTCCAGGGAAAAGCGCCTGGCAGTGATTTCCTGGGCCAGACGGGCGAGTTCGGCAATCTCAACAGGCACCGCGCTGTCAAGGCCCTGGCTGACCATTGGCCGGAATTCCAGGGCACCCATGCTCCTGTTTCCAGTATAGCAGAGCCGTTCAACGGGGCTGAAGGCTCTACTGTCGCGACCATTGCGAGCCAGCCAGGTATCAATGATGGCGTTGCCGAACTTGTCCGGCAGGGCGTCGGCCAACAGACCGGGAAGGCCGCGGAAGGTTTCCCGGTTGAGGGCGGGAAAGGAAAAGATGTTGTCACCCTGCCTGGCGGCGCTCAACCCCATATAGAGGGGAGAGATATCCAGACCCTTTTTCAGAAACCCCGGGTCGTATTCAAAGAGGGCATAGTCCCGTTCGGTAAGCCAGGAGACCGCACCTGCATCTTCTCCCCAGATTCTGACAACGGCGGTGTCGACTTTCTCTACCATTCAGGTTTCTCCTCAGGTTCTTTGTCTCCAGGTATGCCGGTGGCCCTCTGTCGATTTTTGCCCTGGTGTCTCGCAAGCTGCAGGGGACTGACTTCCGGAACCGGAAGAAACTGGTCCAGGTGGTCAAGGGCTTCAAGTTCGCGCAGGACAGCGATGAGAGAGGAGAGCTTTCCTTTGCCGGACTCCAGTGCCTTGATGACATTGAGCGACACGGCCGCCGCGTCCGCCACCTGACGCTGGGTACGATTCCTGCGTAGGCGTAAGGCCTTGAGGCGGACCCCGATTTCGGCCTCAAGGGCCTTGTCTGTCATTGAATAGAGATCCATGATATCCTTGAAGAAGGCTTTTGTGTGCATGAAATGAGAAGTATGGCCTTTTAATGGGCTATTATGGATATAGGATCATGTTGATCTGCTGATGTCAAGAAAATACCTTCAATTGCCATTCCTGATATTCGATTCGCATTTCGTTGTCATCTGCTCCAATGTGACGCAGGGTGAAATGTGACAGGAAAATAGGGCCTTGGTTATTCAACAGAGATCCTGATGCAACCAAGACACGAGGGAATGAGAAGGTGGCAGTTCAGCAACCACTCTCGTATCTACATGGCGAATCAGATCATGGCTGCCGATAAAAGCCGCCTGAAAAGTCAGTTTGGTATTTTATCCAAGGCAGATATGCGTTTGGTGGAAGACGCCATCCGCGTTCATCATCTCTTTTCCCTTTTTATTCGCTTCAAGCTTTCATTCCTTTCACTGTCAGTTTCCTGCTCTATACAGTGCTGCGGGGATAAATCCTTCATCGGACAGGGCTCGAACTACACCTCGCATCAGATAGTTACTGCTGAAGCCAATGGTGTATTGGCGCGCCCCTTGCGTGATGGGCTGCAACATCTTGCGCTCCACCAGCTTTCTGATTTGATAGGTGCGCTGGGCGGGTGACATGCCTGGCATGGCAGCCGCCAGATCAGCAGCCTTGGCTACGCCGATTTTGGCGGTTATGTGCAATACATTTTCTTCTATCGCCGTGATGAGTCCTCTTTCCTTGGCAATGATAAGGGCCGGGCCAAGAATCCTGCTGCTTAAGTAGCTGAAGTCGGTAAGGCGATCCACTTTGCGCAATTCGTCTAGAATGCCTTGCAATACATAAAGGCACCATGTCTCCAGCCCTTCCTTGGTGCCGGTGTCAGCGGCTGCCAACATGGCGTAATAGCGGTCACGGTCATTGCAGAAGACCGCTGTTGGATTCAACACTCGGCCGCCCGTTTTGACATTGAAACCGTATTTGATCAGTAGGACGTAGGTCAGCAGCCGAACCACGCGGCCATTACCGTTGCCAAACGGATGAATCCAGCCAAAACGATGATGCGCTATGGCCACCTTGATCAGGTCATATTTTGGCGGGTGATTTTCGTTGATGAACGCCACCAGTTCCTGCATGTAGTGTGGCACCTGGATGAGATCGGGCGGCAGGTGTTCAGACTGCGCAATTCTTACCTGCGTCTGCCGGTATGCTCCTGGCGTGGCATCTCCCTCCCGCTCCAGCTCTTTGACCGTGATGGTGTGCAGCTCACGGATGAAATGCTCTGTCAGCCCGTCGCCAGGCTGAATACTCTCCTCAATGTACGCCATGGCGGCTTCAATATTTTCCATTTCCCGCAGTTGGTCAGAGGGAGTCTGCCGGGTGCCTTCCAGCTTGCTTTCCACATAGTCGGCCAAAGTGGTGTGATTCCCCTCGATACGGGCTGAGCCCAAACTTTCCAGCATGTGGAAGATATGCTTGAGTTGAAAAAAAACCTGAGCCGGGGTCGTGCCCTGCAGTTGCAGTCGGCGCAGATGTTCCAGCTCCGTCAAGACATCAACCAAGGGCGAGTCAAACGAGGGGTTGAGCAGGGTCAGGTCATGATGGCTAAATACGGGCATGGTGATATTCTTCTGTAATAG
>JANZPQ010000018.1:0-7135 GCA_038040945.1 Desulfobulbaceae bacterium
TACCTATTACAATTCAGACAGGGTACGCAAAGAACTTGCCGGTCTTGTTCCAGCGAGCAGGCAGGCTGCTGGCGTTGATCAGGGGATTTACAGCCCCGATTCTTCCCGCCGGACCTATGATCATTTGTTGACATTGGCGAAGCAGGATGTAAGTGCAGCTTCTACGGCTTGTGTGGTCCTTGATGGATCATATCAGGCCCGCTATGAACGGGAACGGGTGCAGGAGAGCCTGACTGCAAAGGCCAGGGTGATTTTTGTCCATTGCATCTGTCCTGAGGAGGTGATGCGGGAGCGAATGGAACAACGGCAGCAGGATCCGCAAGCGGTGTCCGATGGGCGTTGGGAAGTTTATCTGCATCAGAAGGCCAGGTTTGAGTTCCCTGTTGAGCTTGGCCTGGAGCAGTTGATAAGCATCAATACCAATCAGCCCCTTGATAGACTGCTCGCTTTGCTTGATGAGTGGCTGGTCAGCGTCGGTGTGCAGACCGTGGCGTGATGCTTGCTCTTCCGTTTCTGAGGCAAGAAAGAGAGAAGCAAAGGAGAGCGAGCTGTAAAGTGGATGCTTGATTAAGAAAGAGAGTAACAGACAAAAGAGAGGTCTTATCGTGTACAATCGTATTTATATCTTGCATTTGACCAAGAATACCAGCAATGAGCCTATTATCTATCCGCTGGTCAAGCAGTATGATGTTGAGTTTAATATCCTACAGGCGGATATCCTGCCGCAGAGGGATGGGTTCATGATCCTGGAGCTGAAAGGAAGCAAGGCCAACGTGGTAAAAGGGCTCGAGTATCTGGAAGATCGGGGGGTCAAGGTTGAGCGGCTTGCGGCCAGTGTCCGCCGGGATGACGATAAATGTTTTCAGTGCGGGGTCTGTACCGGTGTCTGTCCGGTGGGTGCCTTGTCCTTGCGTCGCCCGGATATGGCGGTGCTCTTTGATGCGGATAAATGTACAGGCTGCAGCCTGTGTGTGCCCATCTGTCCGGTCAGGGCCATGGAGCTCTCTCTGGGGCCGGATGACGTACTGGCAGAAGAAATACTTTCCTGAAGAAGGGTGTGGCTGTTTTTAACAGATGCCGGAGTACCGGAGTGGATATAGTGTCCGGATCTTGTAAAGAGATCTATTCTGCAGGTAAGGCTTGTTCCGCAGGTTTACCAGAGGAGAAGAGGTGCCAGTCCGGCAGATTTGCCAGTCCGGAGAACCAGGATGAAAGATTGAACCCCATCTTCTCGCCGGATTCAAGCTTGGCAAGCAGTGTCTTGGCTTTAGGGGTGATCGATGCATCGGGATAGGTGGTGATCAGATAATTCAGCCTGGTTTTGGCGTCAAGGTGTTTATCCGTTCTGAGGTAGAATTCAACGACAAGATATTCATGGTTGACCAGAAACTCGCTGGCTGCCCTGATCCGGGCCTTGGCCTCATCAGTATAGGGCGATCCTGGAAAGGCCTTGATCAGCCGGGTAAAATCGCGGATGGATTTTGTCGCGCCTGAGGTATCACGGTCAATGGTGTCAATCTGCTGGTAACTGCACATGGCGATCTGGTACAAGACGTAAGGAATGGCCTCGTTGGTTGGATATCGTTCCTCGAATTTTTTGTAAAGAACCAGCGCCTCAGCATAGTTTTCCATAAAATAGTTGCAGTCGGCAGCTTTCAGCTCGGCAAGCATGGCCTGCGGGCTGAAGGGGTAATTGTTCAGGATCTCATCAAAATGTTTTACGGCCGCACTGTAATTGCCGACATCATATTCATCCATGCCTTTCGTGGCCAGGCTGTCTGCGGGGATCTGGATATCTTCGCCGCCCATGCCAAACCATGACTTCATGGTGGCGCAACCGCTCAAAGAGGTGGTGAGAAGGGTCGCAGAAAGCAGGGCGATAATCAAGGAGCGGGAGAAAATGACAGGTGCATGCATGATTGGTTAGAGTATTAAGTTAAGGTGGTAAGCCGCTGTAAAAAAATAATATGGCTATCTAAATGCCCAGAGCGACATAAGGAGCCGTAGCGAAATCGATATAAATTGACATGTTATTTCGTAACGGCTCCTAAACTGTTGAGATCCTGTTCTGCGGCGAGGACAGCAGTTGCCCCCTCGCCGGCAGCGTTGACGATCTGCCGCACTTCTTTGCTGCGGATATCTCCTGCCGCCATGACCCCGGGGATAGCTGTCCTGGTTTCGTTGTCTGTGGGGATAAAACCGCCATCTTCTGCCTTCAGGGCTTGCAGGGGCAGCATCTCGTTATTGGGGATCACGCCAATGAGGATAAAAATACCGTCAACGGCCAGTGTCGTCTCTTTGCCATTGTTGTTTTTGAGCTGAAGCCGTTCGACTCCTTTTTCTCCCTCAATGGCAGTAACATGACTGTTCCAGATAAAATCAATCTTTTTGTTGGCAAAGGCTTTTTCCTGGACGATCTTGGTAGCCCGTAGTGCGTCGCGGCGATGGATCACGGTGACCCGGCTGGCGAATTTGGTCAGGTGGGAGGCCTCTTGTAGCGCAGTATTGCCGCCGCCTACGACGGCCACATGCATGTCGCGATAAAATGGGGCATCACAGGTGGCGCAGTAGAAACACCCTTGCCGGTGAGCTCGACCTCTCCCGGGATGTCGAGGCGTTGCGGACGTGCTCCAGTGCAGATGAGCAGGGCGTCGCAGGTGAGTTGCTCGCCATCTTCCAGGGTAAGGACTTTAGGGCTCTGCAGGAGATCCATGCTCACCACATTGGCGGTCAGGGTGTTGAGCCCAAAACGCCTGGCATGGGCCTCCATCTTTTCGGCAAGATCAAAACCGGAAAGGCCGTCAGGAAAACCAGGATAGTTGTCAACCCAGTCGGTGAGCAGAACCTGGCCACCGGCCGCGCCTTTCTCGATCAGGAGATGATCAGTCCTGGCCCTTGCCGCATAGAGACCGGCCGTGAGTCCGGCAGGGCCGGATCCCAGGATGATCAGTTCATAATGACTCTTCTTCATTGTTTTTTTGAGTCACTGTGTTTGGATGTTGGCATTGAGAGGCGGAATTACAGGGCCTTGTTGATGAGGTCAACAAGTTGTTTTTTTCCGACGGCGCCGGTAATCTGGTCTACGACCTCGCCGCCTTTAAAGAGTATCAGGGTGGGGATGGCGCGGATGCCGAATTTTCCGGGAGTGACCGGGTTATCGTCAACATTCATCTTGAGGATAGTGACCTTTCCTTTATATTCCTCAGCCAGATCTTCAATGACTGGGCCGATTGCCTTGCAGGGACCACACCAAGGGGCCCAGAAATCCACAAGACAGGGTACCTCTGAAGAAATTGCTGCCGTGAATGCAGCATCATCTATTGCCTGAACTTTATCGCTTGCCATTGCCTGTCTCCGTTGTTGATTTTTCTGGGAAGTATGAATAGCCAAAATTATTTAACTTTAAAAAAAGTGAATTATTGATACGTGTGCATAGTGTACCTTCTGGGGTTTTGCATGACAAGTAAAAATTTCAGCAGGGCATGAGGTTGAATGGCAATGAGAAATTTACTTTGTGTATGATTGTAACAAGGTCAAGGGAGGAACTTGTTTGACAGGTTTTCTTCTGGCGTGCTATAGTCAGACTATTTTTTTGGTGGAATCAGCAAGGGTGAAGAGTGAACAGAAAAGTCAAACTGAATCGTTGAAGGAGTTTAAAATGAAAACAAGCACATCCGCACAGATGTTTCAACAGGCACGAAAGGTTATCCCCGGCGGCGTGAACAGTCCGGTGCGGGCCTGTCGATCAGTGGGATGCGACCCGGTTTTTATTGAACGGGCACAGGGGTCATTTGTTTATGATGTGGATGGCAACGAATATATAGATTTTGTCTGTTCCTGGGGGCCAATGATCCTTGGCCACGCACATCCTGAGGTCTTGGCAGCCATTGCCGAGGCCATGCAGCATGGAACCAGTTTCGGGGCGCCTACCCCAAAAGAGATTGAGCTTGCCTCCATGGTAGTGGACGCCTTGCCGTCGGTGGAAAAGGTCCGTTTTGTCAGCTCCGGCACCGAGGCAACCATGAGCGCGGTCCGTCTGGCCAGGGGGTATACCGGCAAAAAGGTGATTGTTAAATTTGACGGTTGTTATCATGGCCATGCCGATTCTTTTCTGGTCAAGGCAGGCTCCGGAGTGATCACCCTCGGTATTCCCGGAAGTCCCGGCGTGCCTGAGGAGATTGTCAAAAATACCGTCTCCATCCCTTATAATAATAAAGAGATCCTCGAGAAGACTCTGCGTGATAGCGCCCTTGATATCGCCTGTGTGATTGTCGAACCGGTGGCCGGCAATATGGGTTGTGTTGCCCCGGCCCCTGGTTTCCTGCAGAAGTTGCGGGCGCTCACCGCCGAGCTCGGCATCGTTCTTATCTTTGATGAAGTGATCACCGGCTTCCGTCTGGCCTATGGCGGGGCTCAGGAGTATTTTGGGGTCATGCCCGATCTGACCTGTCTGGGCAAGATTATTGGGGGAGGACTTCCGGTTGGGGCCTATGGTGGTCGGGCCGATATTATGGACATGGTAGCCCCTGATGGGCCAGTCTATCAGGCCGGGACCCTGTCTGGAAATCCTCTGGCCATGGCGGCTGGTATTGCCACCCTGAAACTGCTCAAAAAGGAAGGCTTTTATACTCAGTTGAATGACAAGGCTGCCGGTTTTGCCGACCGTCTTCGGGAGATCAGTGAACGGACAAACATCCCGGTGCAGTTGAATCGGGTTGGATCGCTGATGACCGGATTTTTTACCAAGGAAAAAGTGGTTGATTTTGAATCGGCCATGACTGCCGATGCCGGACGCTATGGCCAGCATTATCGGCAGATGCTGTCTCAGGGAATTTATCTGGCGCCATCCCAGTTTGAGGTGGCTTTTATCTCTGCTGCCCAGACGGAAAAGCAGTTGGAAAAGGGGCTTGAAATGACTGAATGGTCATTCAAAAAATTAGCCTGAAATTAAAAAAACCCGTTGACTTTGACAGGTGGGCGTGCTAACAGATTCGATTGTTTGTTAACGAGTCGTTCCCCGGAACGAAGGTGGAGGCGAAGATGTCGAAAATGAGTAAAGAGATGATCCACCTGCTGGGCAATTACGGTCACATTGGCTTTACCTTTGTTGCGGCAATTTTTATCGGTATGGGGGGCGGGATCTATCTCGATCAGAAGGTGTTTGATGATCGAACGACCCCCTGGTTTACCTTTATCGGGCTTGCCTTTGGTATAGCCGCCGGTTTTAAAAGTCTGTTTGATATTATCAAGCACCAAAATAAAGAGATAGATAAAGACTAAGGTCTGGGCGGTTGCAACAGAGTGTCGGATGAATTGGTATCCCTGCGCAAGGTGCAGGTGTTAAGTTGGGTCTGTCTTGTAGTTCTGTGCGGCGGGGCCTGGATATTCTTCTCCTGGTCGATTGCCTGGTCGGTTGCAATTGGTGGGATCCTCTCCATTGGCAGTTTTATGTTGACCCACAAGGATGTGGCCCACTTCATGAAATCCCTTGATTCTCCCGAGGAAGGAGAGGTAAAAGAGGGAGAAGAGAAGGCGCAGAAGAAGGCGTTAAAAGTCGGGAAGACACGTTATATTATTAAATTTTGGCTCCGCCTGGCAATCATTGGGCTTGTCTTACTGATACTCATACAGAGCGGTAAGGTGAATATCTTCGGATTGCTGGTGGGGCTGTCAACGGTAGTGTTTACCATTACACTGACGACAGTCGGTGCAGCGGGACGCTATATTATCAGCAGCAGGAGGTAAGAGGGATCATGGAACATCCGATACTATTTATATCAATCATCCTGGAGAAACTGGGACTGCCCATTCCGCATGGCCCGGTCGGTCATGGTCTGATTGAGCAATTGTGTGCCCCGTATATGACCTATACCTGGTTTACCATGATCTTTCTTGTTGTGGTTGGTAAGTTGACCCTTGGCAACCTGGAGATGGTGCCGGGAAAAGGACAGAATTTCTGGGAGATCTTTATCGGCGGCCTGGATGATTTCTGTGCCGAAAATATGGGGCGGGAGTTAGCGGATAAACTTTTTCCCATGATTGCCACCTTTGCCCTTTATATTGCCGTGGCTAATATGATCGGCTTGGTTCCAGGATTCATGTCACCCACCTCAAGTATCAATACCACTATTGCCCTGACTATTATTGTTTGGGTAACCCATCACGTTATTGGTTTTCGGGCCAGTGGTTTAGGGTATTTGAAGCATTTCCTGGGACCTCTGCCCCTGTTGATTCCCCTGATGCTTCCCATTGAGATCATCGCTAACTTTGCCCGCCTGCTGTCGCTTTCTATCCGTCTTTTTGGAAATATCATGGCGAAGGAGACCTTGCTTGGCATCCTCTTTTTGCTGGCCGGCGCCTATTTCGCCCCCTTACCGATTATGGTACTGGGCGTCCTGGTTTCTCTGGTCCAGGCCATGGTTTTTGTATTGTTGACCGTTGTTTATTTTAGTCAGTCTAATGAGCATGCCCATTGATTGTCAAAAGCTTGTAAGCCCTGAAGCGTTCAGGGTTGCACATAGGTGTAGTTTGTATAGAGGAAGAAGGCCAAAAAAACTTTAATTTTACATGGAGAACATTATGGAAAGTAATTTGATGATCGGAATGGTTTGTATTGCAGCGGCGTTGTCTATCGGCATTGCCGGTCTTGGATCAGCTCTCGCTATTGGTAATATTGGTAATGGTGCTACCCAGGGTCTTGCCCGTAACCCTGAAGTACAACCAAAGATGATGATTTTCATGATTCTTGGTATGGCCCTTGCTGAGTCTATTGCCATTTACGGTCTTGTTATCTCTCTGATCCTTTTGTATGCAAACCCACTGATCAAATAGTATACAGCTTAAGTGTGATCGTCATTGATCGCGCAAAAAGGCCACAGAGAAATCTGTGGCCTTTTTGCGTTTGTCGTATGAAATGATTTATAGGGTCGCACGCCGAACAGGTTGAACGATGAATGAGCAAAAAAGTGAAGATGTGATAATGCATCCTGGACGGGCCGGAAAGGAAAAAACAATTCCTGCGGCAGGGATTTTTTTTGTCAATCCAACTGAGGCCAGCCATGCTGTGAGCACGATGGTTACAGAGGGTGGGAAGAAAAGGTTTCTGTTTACCAGCGCCCTTTGGGATGATTGCGAC
>JANZPQ010000019.1:0-4028 GCA_038040945.1 Desulfobulbaceae bacterium
GAGAGAAGACAAGACCAGACAGTGAAACAATAGCCTCTGGCCAGGATACATCTCCAGATGGAGAAGCCGTTGCAGTGGTCACTGCTCCTGAGAAAAAGCCCGCCAGAAGAGCTCTCCGGCCGAGGCGGAAAAAAACAGACATCGTCCCTGGGGTGCCTGCGTCTGACCTTGTACATCAGGCGGGAGAACAGGAGGCAGCAGCAGGAGAAAAAGAGGCCGCTGGTCAGCAGAATGCATCGGGAGGAGAGAGCGCTGCAGAGACTGCTTCCCCTCAGAAAAAGAGTGGCCGCAGGCCAGCCAGGCCACGAAGGAAGAAGCCTGATGCGGCTCCAACCGCTGGTGAGATTGTCGCGGAAGGCCATGATGGGGGAGCTTCGGCAGAGGCGTCTCAGGAGCCGGGGCAGACTGAAGTCCTTGCAGATAAACCGGTAAGCCAGGTACCGCCCACTGACAAGCCCAAGCGTTCACCCCGGTCGCGTGGGCGGAGAAAGCCTGCCCCTGAGAATCTTGATATTCGGGACGATGAGGATGACGAGGTCCCTGATGTTGAAGATGAAAAAGTCAAGACTACGATCAGCAGGTTGTTGATCAACGCTGAGGAGCCGGAAGAGTGTCGTATTGCGATGCTTGAAGATGGCCGTCTGGAATCTCTTCATGTCTCAACGATTGCCAGGGAACATACGAAAAGCAATATCTACAAGGCCAGGATTGTAGCGGTGGAGTCGAATCTGCAGGCTGCCTTTATTGATTACGGGACAGAGAAAAACGGCTTTCTCCCCTTCAGTGAGATTCATCCGGAATATTATCGGCAGGATGTCAGTGAAAAGACCCTGAAGCTGATTGAACAGCATCAGTGGAAAAAGCTGAATATAAATGAGGATCTCGAGCGTGGCCAGGAGTTGCTGGTCCAGGTTGTGAAGGAAGAGGTGGGGAATAAGGGCGCCAATATGACAACCTATCTCTCTCTGCCCGGGCGTTGTGTTGTACTCATGCCCGGCTCAGATTCTTCCGGAGTCTCCAAAAAGATCTCTGGTGATGAGCGGCGCTCCCAGTTGCGGGACATTATGGATAGTCTGCAGATCCCGGATGGAATAGGCTGGATCGTGCGCACTGCCAGTTTTGATCTGACAGAGACCTCTCTGGCCAAGGATGTCAAATACCTGATAAAGCTCTGGGGTGAGATCAAGTCCAAAGGACAGGCCATGGACGGGGTCGGCCTGGTCTATCAGGATCAAGACTGTGTGCTCCGCTTTCTGCGTGAACATTTTGATCCTGAAATCAAGGAGATCCTGGTGGATGATCTGGCCGCCATGGAAAAGGTCCGGGATTTCATTGATATGCTGCCCGACGAACAGAAGAACACCAAGGTCAGATTACACAAGGGTGCCCGGCCGATTTTCAATCAGTACAATGTGGAAGACCAGATTGAGTCGATCTATCAGCCGCAGGTGTTTCTGCCCTCAGGTGGCTCGATTGTCATTGATCCCACAGAGGCCCTGGTGGCCATTGATGTCAATTCAGGCTCCACCGGCAAGGGACAGAACTTTGAGGATGCTATCTTTCTGGCCAACATGGAAGCGGCAACAGAGCTTGCCAGGCAGCTGCGGCTGCGGGATCTTGGTGGTCTGATCGTGGTCGATTTCATCGATATGCGCAGTCAGAAGAATATCCGCGAGGTGGAGAGGCAGGTCAAGGTGGCCATGAAACGCGATAAGGCCAAGGTGGATATCAGCCGGATCTCCAAATTCGGCTTGATGCAGATCTCCAGGCAGAAGCTTGGCGCCCCTGTCGAGGCCCTCAATTATCAGGTCTGCCCGCATTGCATAGGGCGTGGAGTGGTGCGCTCGGTTGAAACCCTGGCCCTCTTTTATCTGCGGCGGATGCAGACCGGTGCCAGCCGCAAGATGGTTGGCCGGGTGGAATGTCGTTTCCCGCTCGACGTGGCCCACTATCTCCTGAATAATAAGCGTCACGAGCTGATTGATCTGGAAAAAAAGCACAGGATTTCGGTGGATATCATCGCTGATCCTGCCTTGAAACCGGCGGATCATGAGATTATTTTCCATAAGGGAGAAGCAGTGGCAGATTAGAGAGTCGTAGAAATCTTGAAGTTGAATTATGATGGTCCCGCAAAAAGTACAGATTGCCAGAATGTCATTTCAACCAACAGGAGAAATCTTAATAGTATCCTTTGGCTAAGGAACAAGATTTCTCGCTGTCGCTCGAAATGAACAGGCTTTTTGACCTTTTGCGAGACTGTCAACGTTGAAAGAAGGCTCTCTTGCAACGTTCAACGTGTATCCTGCAGGCATCACCCTTACCCTTCAACTGTTACCTTTTTCTTTATGGAACTGCATACTAAAGCAGTGATCTTTATAGGTGAATTGCGCAAATCTCTCAGGGCGCTGGGGATAGGTGTTCTTTCTGTCACAGTTGCAATCTTTTTTCTTACCCCCGATCTGTTGCGGCTTGTTCAGAATCATCTGGCGGAACATCTCTACTTCTTCAGTGTGGCGGGTCCGTTTCTGGCCCATGTGAAACTGGCGGCCTTTGCCTCCCTGTATGTCCTCATGCCATGGCTGATGGCGGTTTTCTGGCGCGCCTTGGGAAAACCCTTTGGGGTGGAAGGGGGACAGTTGTTCTTTTTTGTTCTCTTTACTGCCCTGCTTTTTTATGCGGGGACCCTCTTCTGTTATTTTGTGACCCTGCCTTTCGGGATTAACTTCCTCCTTGGATTTGGCTCGGAGCAGCTGAAACCGGTTATCTCCGTCAGTCGTTTCGTGAATTTTGTCACCCTGTTTGTCCTGGCATTTGGCGCCATCTTTGAATTGCCTGTTTTTATGGTCTTTCTGGCCAGGGTAGGTGCCTGTCCCCGTGCTGTTTTTGAAAAAAACAGGCGCTACGCCTTGTTGCTGATTGCGATTATTGCTGCTTTGCTGACCCCTACACCTGACATTGTGAATATGCTGCTCATGGGTGGGCCACTTTATCTGCTCTATGAGTCCGGCATTGTGATTCTTCGGCTGATGCGGGTTCCATGAGGAAGGAGGGTGGATATTTTAGGAAGGGCAGAAAGCAAGCCGTTGTGGAGAAATAATGTAGCCATGGCAATGGCAGGAAGGGCATAAGGAGCCGTGGTGAAATAGTTTAAGGTAGCAGCTATCTTACAACAGCTTTTTGTATGATCGTTTATACCTTGTCGGCCAGACGCCACACCAAAAGACAGCGGTAAAGATTGCTGTTTTTTGGATGCGGCATAAGGTGCCGTAAACAAAGTAAGCAAGAAAAAGCCCTTGCTTACTTTGCAACGGCACCTAAATTTCTATCAGATGAAAACCATGTTTTTTGAGGAGGGAGGCTGTAACCCCTGTCTTTCCTGAGACCCCGCAGGAAGGGCTGCCGCTCTTTAAGAAAATAGATGTCACTCGCTGGCTCTTTGCCAGAAGGAGGGTCTGTTCCGCCCCTTTGATAAATTGCAGGCTCACGTCGATGCCGTCCCGGGTTCTGACCTCTGCTTTTCCCGAGAAGACATCGTTACCATCGCCATGGGTGAGTTCTGCTGCTGCTCTTGGCGTGGGAAGGCCGCCCATCTGTTCCGGACAGAAAGGGATCCATATCCCATCCTGCAGGCGTTGCAGGCATTGCTGATCAGGCCGGGTTTGTCCGTCGTAACGACTGCACAGGCCGACAAGGCAGGCACTGACCAGGTAGATGGGGGGTTGCGTGAGCATGATAGGGTGGCTGTGTTGTGCTGTCCGTCGTTGAGATTTTTGGAGGAGCTATCTATGAAGAGAACATATAAAACATCCTTGTCGCCAGTGCAGCAGAAAAAGATGATCCAGATCTCACTTCTGCTTGTGATTCTCCTTCTTCTGGCGGTCTTCTTTACTCCAGGCAAGGGGCTGTTCTTTTTGAGAAAGCAGAAGATGCAGGTCGCGGCATTGAGAGCTGAAAATCAGGAATTGGTGGAAAAGAATAATGCCTTGCGTGAAGAGATCAAGCGGGTGAAAACTGATAAAAGCTACCTT
>JANZPQ010000020.1:0-9736 GCA_038040945.1 Desulfobulbaceae bacterium
TGGCAATGAAGCCCTTAGTTCCCCTATGCTTACAGCAAACCTGCAACATCATGGTGAATAGTTACTAACTTGGACCCTTTTTGCTTCAAGAACGGCATAAGGGGCCGTAAAGAAATGGATACAAGTTATTTCTTAACGGCCCCTAATAGTCCCATCTCAGGCTGACAAAGGCAGAACGGCCGGGCATGGGATAGCCCTTGACATAGGCAGAATCCTCATCAAAGAGATTGCGCAGCTCCCCCCTGACTGTAAAATCCCCCAGGGCCGCATCCTGCCAGAAACGATAGCTCAGCGTCAGGTCGGTGACCACAAAGCCGTCCATCTCCACCACCGGAGTCGGATACTTCCCGCTCTCCCAGTCATCCACCTGCTGCGCCCCGGTATAGGAGACATTAATGCGGCCGGAAAAGGCATGCGAATCTGAAAAGGCCAGACCCGTTGCCAGGGTCAGGTCGCTGGTATAGGTCAGATCAAGACCGGTGGCATCATCCTCATACGTATTCAGCCAGGTCATATCGACAAAGGGGCGAATCTCCCAGGCCCAGCCAAAAGGGGCGCCGATATCATAGGAGAGCGCGGCCTCAAGACCGTTGATGGTGGCGCTGCCGAGATTAATATACGAACTGGCCCCATCAGCCCGTCTACTGCGGACAATCTTATCATCAAAATCGGTGGCAAACCAGGTAAGCGCACCAGAGAAGCCCGACTGGACATAATCGGCACCGCCCTCCCAGGTCAGGCTTGTTTCAGGGTTAAGGTCTGGATTGCCGATGGTGCGACGGCCCCATGCCACCATATCGATGGCAAGCTGGTCAGCCGATGGCATGACAAAGCCCTGGGCCACCTGCCCTCTCAGCTTGATGGCATCGGTGGCCATCCAGGCAAGACCGATCTGCGGCGTGAAATGAGAGTCGTTGACCTTAGAACCGGCTGGCTGCCGCACCTCGACTGCATACCAGTCCTGGCGCATCCCGCCGCTTACAATGATACTGTCATCAAGAAGGCCAAGCTTGGCCAGCAGAAACAGGGCCGGATTGGTGTAGCTGGTCTCCTGCGGACTCCAACTGTTTTCCACCTCATACTGGAGCCAGTCAAGGCCGGTTGTCAAATTGATGAGGCCAAACGACCCGCTTATCTGGGCCTGGGCCCCCTGCTGATCGGTTGTGTTGCCGGAATCGATGCCATTATCCCAGCCCGTGGGATTGGAAAACATGGGGTCGGCCCAGACGTTTTCATCCTTGCCAAAAAAATAGCGGCCCATCCACTGATAGCGGCCGGAGCTGTTCTGGCCGTTGTAGCGGCTATCCACTGAATAATTGCTCTTATCTGTATAATTGTCGGTATCGTTAGCGCTCAGGTAGCCGGGGTTTCCTGCCCTATCTGCCTCAAAATCAGTAACGATCACCCCTATACGATTGCTTGGCGCAAACTCATAGCCCACATTGGCACTGGCCCCAGTCTGATAATTGAAACCGGTGTTGGCAAAGGTGACGCCACTGGCCGTCTCGTAGTCATCCTGGGTGGCCGAGGTAAAGGCCCCGGCGAAATCAAACCCCTGCTCCTTGACGGTACCGCCGACGCTCCCCTCCGCCCGGCCGAAACTGCCGCCACCGCCCTCTATAAAGGCCGAATTTGTCCGGCCCTGCCGGGTGATGATATTGACCACCCCGCCCATGCCGCCCGAACCATATTGGACCGCGCCGGGGCCGCGGATAATCTCGATCCGCTCCACATTTTTAGTCATAATCTTGGCCAGATTGCCGGTCCCGGCCCGGCGGCCATCGAGGAGGATCAGTACATGACCCTGCAGATCATTGCCGTGGGTCTCGGTACGGAAACCGCGAATACCGATCGAGGTCAGCGCTCCCGGATATTTATGGACATGGCCGATGCCCTTTTCGGCAAAGAGATCGCCCACATTATCGGCTACGGCCATCTCCAGCTCCTCCCGATCGATCACCGTGAGATTGGCACTCACCCTGCTGCTCTTTTCCGGGACCCGGCTGGCCGTAATGGTCAGATAGGTCTTGCCGTTTATCGTTTCAACATAGGGCGCAACAGGTGCCGCATCATCGACAGGAATCGATCTCTGTGCGCTTTCCACGGTCAGAGCGCCACTCACATCACAGAGCAACAAGGCACAAACGGCCCAAAATAGATACTGCTTTTTCATTTTTTCTCCTGCAAAAAAAGCAGTCCGGGGGCCAGCAAAAAAGGCAAAAAAAATCCCCGGACCAATAAATATTGATCCGGGGATTGCCTTGTTTTATCCACAGATGACACAGGTCTGCCCCTTGTCCTCGGAGACATCCTTCTTGGTTTCAGACAGGTCTTCTGACTCCCGGATCGTCCTTCCTGTTGCGCCTTCCCAACCAAAAAAATTAAATACGGTCAGTGGCTTGATTGCAACGGTCGTCCCCGGTCACAGCGGCGGGCCCGTCCCGGATTATCACCGGGTTCCCTTTTAAGCTCTGTTACGAGCATCTGAAATTTTCTAGGGTACCAATTACCGAAAAATCCGGCACACGTCAATGATAAATTCGAGCACTTGGCAATTCATCCTTGCAGAACCTCGCTCCTTTTGCTTATGATTCGTTATCCGAAGCATGGTGACAAAGGAGCACAACTGATCGGCATGCTTTTTTATCTCAACCCAGGGAGCTGACAGGATGAGTGTTCTCAAAGAATTCAAAGAGTTTGCAGTGAAGGGCAACGTCATCGACATGGCGGTTGGTATTATTATCGGCGCGGCCTTTGGCAAGGTCGTCTCTTCCGTGGTGAGCGACATAATCATGCCGCCGATTGGTCTGCTTGTTGGCGGCATAGATTTCAGCAAACTTGCCATCACCCTGCAGGCGGCATCAGAGGGCACCGAAGCGGTCGTCATTTCCTATGGCAAGTTTATCCAGACAGCCGTTGACTTTACCATCATCGCCTTTGCCATCTTTATGATGATCAAAGGCATAAATACCCTGAAACGTAAGGAAGCAGCCAAAGTAGAAACTCCGGCCGAACCGGTTCCCACCAAGGAAGAACTGCTGCTTACCGAGATCCGTGACCTGCTGAAAACAAAATAAATTTCAGGTTGTAAACGTATCTGCTTCCCATGCACTCCGAGGGCAACGTATCTTGACCGCGTTTAGGTCGAACGGGGGAAAAAGAGAAGCAGACACAATTGAAGGATGAATATCGGCCTGCATAAATTGGTGAGTTTGAGGCTGAAGGCATTGCTGTCATTCGAGATGGACACATCCCGCAATAAATGTATCCCCTATCAATACTTGGCTGAATTAGCGTTAAGGTTTATGAAACCGTTTCCTTCAGACCTACGTCAACATAGGAACGTAAGAGACAACGGGGAACTATTGAGTTTATAACCACGCCCAGCCATAGGTAGAGTGAAGCACTAGCATGCAATTAATACCGCTCAGCCCAGATCCGCCTTGCTCACCATGGCGCACAGTTCGTCAGCCATTGCCTGGATCATCGCTGTTTCCTGTCCTTCGATCATCACCCTGATCAACGACTCGGTGCCAGAGGGACGAACGAGGATGCGGCCGCTCTCGCCTAATTTCCCCTCCATCTTCTGCACTGTTGCCGTAAAGTCAGGGATATGACTCACATCTATCTGTGAAGAGGTACGGACATTTTTCAAGACCTGCGGAAAGCTTTCCATGACTGTGGCCAGCTCAGACAGGGGCTTGCCTTGTTTTTTCATGATGGCGAGCAGTTGCAGGGCCGCGAGATTACCATCCCCGGTGGTGATATGATCGAGAAAAACCAGATGGCCGGATTGCTCGCCGCCAAAGGAATAGCCATTCTTCCGCATCTCCTCGACCACGTAGCGGTCACCGACCTTGGTGCGTACCATCCGTCCGCCCATCTGCTGCATGGCCACTTCGAGTCCCATATTGGACATTACGGTCGCCACCAGGGTCTTCTTCTTCAGCTTGCGCTGCCTCATCAGTTCGGCCGCACAGATGGCCATGACATGATCGCCGTCAATGATCCGCCCATTTTCATCGGCAACAATGAGCCGATCGCCATCGCCGTCAAGAGCAATGCCGATATCGGCGCCGGTCTGACGCACCACCTCGGCCATGTGCTGCGGATGTAAGGCGCCGCAATCCTTATTGATATTCTTGCCGTCCGGATTCACCCCGAAGGTGGTGACTTTCGCCCCCAGTTCTTCAAAAACATGAGGGGCCACGCCATAGGTCGCACCGTGGGCGCAATCGAGAACAATATGAAAATCATCAAGGGTGAATTTCTGGGGAAAGGTATTTTTCAAAAAAACGATATAGCGCCCTCTGGCATCCTCGATGCGACGCGCCCTCCCCACTTCATCGGCCACTGGTCTGAGGGCCGCCATCTTCTGGGAGAAGATCAGCTCTTCAATATCCGCCTCATACTCATCCGACAACTTGAAGCCATCACTGGAAAAGATCTTGATCCCGTTATCCTGAAAGGGATTATGGGAAGCCGAGATCACCACCCCGGCATCGGCCCGCATGGAGGTAGTAATAAAGGCAATACCCGGTGTGGGCAGGGGGCCAACGAGAAGGACATCAACGCCCATGGAACAGATCCCTGCGGCCAGGGCATTTTCAAGCATATAGCCGGAGATACGGGTATCCTTGCCGATGACGATCCGGTGCCCCTTGGCCCGGTCTTTGACCTGGAAGGCAATGGCCCGGCCAACCTGCATGGCAATCTCGGTGGTCATGGGATAGATGTTCGCCACCCCGCGGATTCCATCTGTTCCAAATAATTTTTTCATATCTGTTTGGTCTTTCGATTTTATAAACGTTAGATATTTATTTGCTTCTGTTGGGTTACGGCGTAAAAAACACGCCTAACCCAACCTTGTTTTTATTATTGTATGGATGGGAGGGCGTGGATGGGTGTAGGGTCTATTCTTTGCGGAGCCCCTGGGCCGGTTTTGGCAAAGAGGGCAACGGCTCCGGTTTTTCTTCGATATAGGTCACCACCAGTGGGTCAACCTTGATGATCCGTATCGGATCTGTCGTTTTTTCCCTCGGAACAACCCTGACCGTCATCTGCCCCTCTTCGTTTTCGTCCACGACGGTCACCTTGAACAGGGAGTGCAGGTCATTATTCTCCTGGGCCAGGCTTCTGGGCAGGATTGCGGTAACAGTTACCGTGGTGGGGTTGATTCGCCGACTCCCCTCATAACTGTTCATCTCAATCGGCAGACCGGGGATGCGCTTTTCCATGGTCTCTTCAACAATAACCAGATCCGCGGTCACCGAGGTTTCACCGATCAGATCAATGAGGCCTGCAGTCAGATCCAGGGGTATCTGCAACTGCGTCGGCTGACTCATCCCTCTGATATCAATCACCTTCGTCTGCAAGGCGTCCAGTTGCGCCAGCACAGCCTGAGGCCCGGTAATTGATATTGTCTCCGGTTTCATCACGATATGCTGCAGAACATAATGAGACGCCGGAGCTCCTTTCGTGACTGGCTTTACCGAAAGCTGTTTCTGGATAAGCTTATCGAGCGAGAAGATAATCGAATCGGGTTGTGTCCGCAGGACTTTCATCCCTCGGGGCACAAGAATCAAATGGTTCTCATTATTTATCACCATCGTACCGGGAACGGCATGGGCAAGATCCACCTGCCTGGTTATATCCCCCTTCTCAATGTTCAAAACCAGACTGCGCGGCCCGCTGATCGTGACCTCAATCTCCCGCTTGAACTGATTGGAGATAACCAGATCCCGCGGCAGGTTAATCACCTCAACGGGAACCAGGACATTCTTGTCCACGGTATCATCACCACCAACAAAATACCAGAGGACCACGGCCAGAGCCAAAGAGATGAAACGCAAGGTCCAATCTTTCGGCCACATATCCTGCAGGTTTTTGAGATCAGAGACCTGTAATGGTTTTTTAAACAAACTCATGATCTGCCCACCCAACTCTTCCAGCTCTGCCCCTGCTGTTCTTTCACTATAAAAATGGCATGGAGCCCCTTGGTCAGAGTCATTTCATCATTCATGAGTGTGAGCGCTCCATGCTGTACCAGTGAGACGTCCTGAGTCTCCTCGGAAACAACAATAACCACGGCATCAGTCTCTTCTGAGAGGCCGATTGCCGCCCGGTGCCTGGTACCAAATCGTTTATTGATATAGGGATTCTTGGTCAGGGGCAGAATGCAGCCTGCCGTCTGAATCCGCCCTTTCTGGATAATCACCCCACCATCATGCAAGGGGGAAACAGGCATGAAAATAGAGATCAGCAGTTCCTTGCTCAGAGTGGCATCAAGATCAGAGCCGGATTCTACAAAATCACGCAGGCCGCTCTCTCTCTCGAGCACAATCAAGGCGCCGATACGCCGCTTGGACAGGTAGAAGACCGCCCGGACAATTTCATCGAGTTCCTTCTCGGCCATATCCTTGTTTTTCTGAAAGGGAGATTTTCCCACCTGGGTCAGAGCCCTGCGGATATCATGCTGAAAGACGATCACCACAATCAACAGCAAAGAGCCGAGAAAGGTGTTCAATAACCACTGCAGGGCTGCCATATCAAGGGCTATTGAGGTGAAATAGATCGCACTGAGCACCACCAGCCCCAGTATCATCTGCACAGAACGTGTGCCCTTGATAATCAGGATCAGTTGATGAATGATAAAGGCCACTACCAGGATATCCAGGATATCCTGCCAGCGGAGTATTTTGAATATTTCAAACATAAAAAAAACAGAAACAGGGAACGAGGGAAGGGAGAACAGGAGAGAAGAGACAGATCAGCCATCAATGCATCACGTGATTGACAATCCCTTATTCTACATCATCTTATTCTATTTTTTCAGTGTACAGCATAATCTCTGTTTTTTTCAATACATACTTTGCACCGTCGTTCAAAAACAACCGTAACATTGAAATGCTGTAATCGGCATAAGTAGCCGTAACGATATAGTCTGAGATATAGGTTATTTCGTAACGGCTCCTAACGTGAAAGTAAAAAGTTGAAAATTCAAAGTTAAAGGTGTTAAGTTGCAGCTCATTGATATCGTATCGACTCGTAAAAAGTCCATCATGTTTGAACCATTCTCTTTTTCACCACCTATTCACCACCTCATCTGAACACTGACCAATCATGTCTGATCGTTTCGGCACCATCTCTATCACCCCTGAAGCAAAGCCCCCTGCTCCTCAGCGTCCCACCAGACACAAGCCGGGACGGCGGCCAGCAGTTAAAAAACCAGATCCCGGCCCAAAAAAAGCAAGGCGCTGGCTCATCCCTGCCCTGTGCTTCCCTGTTTTTCTGTTCACTGTGTATGGGGCCGCAGGCTTTTTCCTCGCCCCCTCCCTGCTCACAGGATATCTCTCGGACGCTCTTCAGCAGACCGCCAAGGTCGGCCTGACTGCCGGCGAGGCACGCTTTAATCCCTTTACTCTGCAACTGCAGCTACGCGATGTTGTCAGCACAGAGAACGGTCAGGCCCAAGCCCCTGCGACCACACTCCTGCAGATTGACCAGCTGCTCATTGAGCTGAATCTGATTGCCCTGCTGCGCGATGGTCTTGCCTGTAACCGCCTGGATATTCAAGGACTAACCCTCTCCCTCATTCGCCAGCCGGACAAGTCATACAACCTGCCACTGCTTGGCTCTGGAAAGGGTTCCGCTAGCGAAGCAGATCCTCTCGCCCTCTCCCGCCTTCCCTTGCTCTTCTCTCTGAATAATATCTCGATCCGCGACAGCAGGATCCTCTTTGACGACCGCCTGGCCGGCAAGAAACACAGCGTGGAACAGATCCAACTGGATCTTCCCACCCTCTCCAACTTCTCCTTTGAGGCACAGGAATATATCCGCCCCCACTTTTCTGCAATGATTAACGGCAGCCCGGTGGAAGTAAGCGGTGAAGCTGCACTGACGGGTGAACAAGGCCGGAAGGGTCTGCAGACCAATCTCTCCTGCAATGTCCAGAATATAGATCTTCCCCTTTATTTTGCCTACCTTCCTGACTCCGTGCCTCTGCTGCTGAACAAGGGCACAGGCAATGGCAAGATCCATGTTTCCTTTCTCCCTGATGACAAAAAGGGAGGCCGCCTGACCATTGACTTTCAACTGACGACAACAGAGATCGAGCTGAGCAACAAAGCACAGTCCCTCTCCATGTCTGCGCCGACACTCGAGGTCGACGGCAGCCTGCTCCCTCTTGACGGCAAACTGCGCATCCGGAACCTGCGCATCCTGCAACCTCACTTATCTGCTGATACAGCCCAATTTTCGCAGGATATGGCCCAGCTCTTTTCCACCTCTGCCACCAGCGAGGAGACAGCAGGGCAGCAGCCGCAGCCGCAGCAGTTGGAGATCGACTCACTCACCGTGGAAGACGGCAGCCTGCAGCTTACAGCAGGCCAGCCCGCCTGGAGCGCCATCCAACTGCAGATAAAAAACTTCCGGCAGGCGCAGGGACAGTCCGGGGACAAGGGAACATTTACCCTCAGTTCCAGGCAGGAAAAAAACAAGGCCTCTTTTGACTGGCAGGGAGATTTCAACAGCAGAGGAATACCGGGCGGCACCCTGCAGGTGAAGAATATCGAGGCGAGCACCCTGCTGGCCTTTATTGACCGGAATCAGGCCGCAGAGGCATCAGGGACTGCAAGTCTGAGCGGCCACTTCCGCTTTGACCCGACAGCGCTAAACTCCGGTATGACAACCCTGGTCAACGCCACTACCGAGATCCATGACCTGGTCCTGCGTGACCAGAAAAAGATCTGGCTCTCGGCCGGAAAGGTACAGATCAAAGGCACTCAATTCAAAGATGAGGACCTTGATCTTGGCACTATTACGCTTGACGAGAGCACCCTCACCCTTCAGCAGAACAAACTCCCTCCCTTGCTGAGAGAAATCGCTGACGATAAAAAATCATTCCCGATTCAGGACCTTCTTTTTTCAGGAAAGGCAACCCTCTCTCCGGAAGACGACAAGGATCCTGCCCTGCAACTGACCGAACTGCGTATCAAGGCGAGCAAGCTGACGGCCGCAGACAGCCGGAACAACTTCGAACTTGCGACCAGGGTCAATCAGCAGGGGACACTCACAGCCCAGGGCATGGCAACCCTTGCTCCGCTGCGGGCCTCACTTTCCCTGGTCTTTACCGCCATCAGTTCCGAACAGGTCGCGCCCTGGCTTCCCGATGCACCCCTGTTTCAACAAAGCAGGGCCGCAATAGGCGGCCAGGGGACATACACTTATCCTGAATCCATCTTTACCGGCACAGTGCAACTCAACTCCGGACTGATCCGGGATGAGGCAAAGAGTTCAGGCCTTGCCGTAAGCAGGGCCGAGATGAAGGATGTCACCATCAAGAGCAAGCCGTTGCGCATCGGCATGAACGAACTGATCCTTGCGGAGCCGAAGCTGACATGGCTGCAGGAGACAGACAGCCCCCCCCCTTTCGAACAGATCGGCTTCTTTCTCAGGAATCTGCTGGCCTCATCAGCAGACAAGGAGCAGCCGCAGAATGATGGCCTTCGCTCCACCCTGCCTGCTATCGAGAAGATCAGCGTTGACAACGGGACCATCAGCTATACAGACCAGCGGCTGAATCCACCCTGGTCCACTGAAATCAGTCAACTCAAAGGCCAGATCAGTAATCTGCGGGAGAAGAGTGATCCCGGCGCAGGTTTTGACCTCTCCGGTCATATAGACGGTGCTCCCTTTACCCTTTCTGCTTCCGCCGATCTGTTGAGCAGTCAGGGGG
>JANZPQ010000021.1:0-8733 GCA_038040945.1 Desulfobulbaceae bacterium
CGGTGTGGCCGGATTTCCCGAGGGTCATCCCTCCACCCCCAACCGCCTGCAGGAAATAGACTACCTGAAGGCCAAGGTCGATGCCGGGGCCGACTACATTGTCACCCAGCTCTTTTTTGATAACCGCGATTTTTATGATTACTGCGAACGCTGTGAACTGGCAGGCATCCATGTACCGAATATTGCCGGGATCATGCCGGTTACCACCAGAAACGGACTTATCCGCACCGCCGAGCTTGCCGGTGGCGCCCACATCCCTGCCCGTTTACTGAAGGCGGTTTATCGGGCAGAAAATGATGAATATGTGGAAAAGGTCGGTATCCATTGGGCCACTGAACAGATCCGGGATCTGCTCGATAACGATGTCCGCGGAGTTCAGTTCTTCACCCTGAACTGCTCATCCGCCACCCAGGAGATTTACAAATCTCTGGGGGTCAGTAATTCCCAGCAGCTCAGGGCCTAACCTGATGACCGCCCCCATCAAGATCGAAGCCGTCGGCATCAAGGATATCCAGCTACCTGTTCGCATCCGCGAAAAGAATGGCGGCCTGCAGAACACTGTGGCTACGGTCAGCATGCAGGCTCGCATGCCAGGGGCCTACCGGGACAGCTGCGTCACCGTCTTCACCTCAGCCCTGAACAAGTATATGGACGAGATGAGCGTATCAATCTTCTCCACCCTGCTCGAAGAGGTCAGAGGTGCGCTTCAAGCTGAATCCGCCAGTATTGTCATGTCCTTTCCCTATTTTATCGAAAAAAAGGCCCCGGTAACTGCTACCCGCAGCCTCATGGAATACAATTGTACCTTTACCGGCAGCATAACCGGCAAGGCGAGCAGCAAGGGGAAGGAGGAAGACTTTATCCTCTCAGTGCTGGTTCCGGTTACCACCCTCTGCCCCTGCTCCAAGGAGATCAGCGCTGTGGGGGCTCATAATCAGCGGGCGGAAGTGAGCCTCAACGTGAAATTCAGTAAGTTTATCTGGGTGGAAGAACTGATAGATATGGTGGAAGCGTCGGCATCCTGCCCTGTCTATGCCCTGCTCAAACGGCCGGACGAGAAATATGTAACCGAACAGGCCTACAACAATCCCATGTTTGTGGAGGATGTGGTGCGCAAGGTGGCAGTAAGTGCCCTGGCCCACCCCGACATCACCTGGTTTTCGGCCGGGGTGGAGAGCTTTGAATCCATCCACAAGCACAGCGCCTATGCCTATGTAGACAGTGAAGATATCCGCTGACAAGCGGCTGGTCTGAAGAACAATCGCTGAATAAAACCACCTCCACTTTTCCTGCCATCTCTGATGGCAGTTCTCGTTTCCCTGATTTTTTCACCAAAGAGCTCCTTGTTTTTGAGCATAATTATGAGAAGATAAATATGTACAGATGGCTTGGCAGTCTCTCAAAGGCAATACGCTCAGAGGTGAGAACATGATTACAAGCGGTATCCTTCTCGTAGAAGACGAGCTAGTCAACCGAACGATCTACAAGAGTATCTTGACAGAACTGGACGTTCCCGTGCATTGCGCGGCAGATGGCGCAGAATGTCTGGAGATGGTTTTTGCAATCAAACCAGACCTGATTCTCCTTGATATCAGAATGCCGGTGATTTGCAGCTCGCAGTATCTGTTCAGCACTCATCCCCTTGGCCCCGCTTTCATTGTCATCATTGGAATATGGATTTTCGAGATCTTGTAAGACCAAGTTGTATATGCTACTGTTAGTGTCGAGTATTTCACTGATTTTTGCCAACTCTTTCGCCTTGGGGTGGTCAGGGGTAACCTCTGTAAGAGGAAGCTGCTGATTGCGTAATTTTCGCATCGTTCTTGTGACTCCAGAAATAATTAATTGCGTAATTTTGAGAGGTTACACAATTATTATTACTCTATATCGCAAAAACAAACACCCCAAAAAGGCGATTTCCTCTCATTAAATCAGATATTTATCAGAACGAGGACAGGCACTAGCTCGGATTCAGATGTTAACAGTGTGGCCAAGGCTTTTGCCATGGGGGCCAGCGATTACCTGCAAAAACCTTTTACCATCCAGGAACTGCTGGCTCGCTCCCGCAATCTGCTCCGTGATCGCCAGCTTCAAAAAAATATCCTTGAAGATCTGACTACCGGCGCGGCTTTCCAGAAAAAATTCCTCACTCACGACTCACTGGCACTGGTATTGCGATAGTTAACCCGCCAACAATAAAGAGTGTCCTTCGGAATGCCAGTCTCCCTTGCCACATCCTTCAAAACAGCCAATCCCCTTCAAGCCCCCTTTTTTCAATGGGGATTGAAGGGGATTGGCTGTACACGAAAACAACATTCTCACCCAATGCAATTTCCAAACTGGACAATGCTGAATTCAACTATGTGTCTTTCACCCTCACGCTTCAGGACGCCTATGACGGTCCACTCTTGTCCAAATCCCCCTGCCCTTTCTCTGGCGGTAACCTGTGTAGCGGGAGACGAATTCCTCCTGCTCAAGGCACAGGCCCTGGCAGAAGCCCTGCAGGTCAAGCAGATAGTCTCTGCCGAAAGCCGCCATCAATTCCTGCTGCTCTACACTGCAAAAGGGCTGGAGCTTCAGACCCTCAACCCGAAGACAGGGCGCTATTCAACCAGCATGAGCACGGACTTTGTCCATGGCAACGCCGGGTATCGCCGTCTCCATGGCGGCGGCATCCATCAGCCCCTGGCCCGCGCCGCAGGCCTGAAGTCCGGAATTCGGCCAACCATTGTCGATGCTACGGCTGGTCTGGGCGTTGACGGCTTCATCCTGGCCAGCCTTGGCTGCAAGGTCACCATGATTGAACGATCTCCCGTACTCGGCGCCCTGCTGAATGATGGTCTGCAACGGGCTGTGAACCATCCGGAAACCAGGGAGATGGTCAAGCAGCAGCTCCGACTTCTCATCGGTAACGCCGGAGAGATCATCACCAGCCTTGCCGAACGCCCCGCCACCATCTACCTGGATCCGATGTACCCCCATCGTCACACATCCGCTCTCAATAAAATAGAGATGCGGATCATCCGCGCACTCGTTGGAGATGACCTGGACGCCGCAGACCTCCTGGAGACGGCCCTGGATATCGCCACCAACCGGGTGGTGGTCAAACGGCCTAAAGGCGCCCCTGAACTCATTGCCGGGAGGCCATCTCATATAATAACAATGAAAAACAGTCGTTTTGACGTGTACCTGACCGGACTCAACAAATAATATTGCGCAGGCTATCGCGCAGGTTTCCGTCCTTCTCTCTTATTTATGATACTTTTCGCCGGCCTTGATAGTATAGGCTCGATAGAGCTGCTCCAGAAGAAAAAGCCGCGTCATATCATGGGTAAAGGTCATCTGAGACAAAGAGAGCAGAAGATCGGCCTGCGCTACAAGCTCTTTTGAATGGCCAAGAGGGCCGCCAATGAGCAGACTCACCTGCTTGACACCCTGCTGCTCCCACTGACTGATCTGATCAGCCAGTCCCTCGGAGCTGAGCTGGCTGCCACGAAAGTCCAGGACCACCTTGAGGGCCCCGGCAGGGACATGACTAAGGAGGAGGCGACCATCCTCTTCCTTTTCCTGTTCTTCACTCCATTGCGCTTTTTTCTTGTGCTGGATACATTTCAGCGAAACCTTGGTGTAGTGCTGCAGCCGTTTGCTGAACTCAGTAATCCCCTCTGTCAGGTACGAATCCTTTGTCTTTCCCAGAAGAAGGAGCTCAAACTTCATACCTGATCCCTATTCATTCCCGTTCAGATTCAAGTCGAGACCGAGAAGACAAGCGAGCAGCGACGAAGCAGTACAGGCCAGTACGGTGAGGAGACGCGCAGCGCAGTCGACAAAGGCATCGGCTTGAACATGAATTGAAATCAGCAATGAATGATCCCCTGGGCGTCCATTATCGACCTGAGAATACGACAGAATTCCTCGTACGATATTTGCTGGTTCATGCCTGGACAGGATCCCTTGATCGTCTCAAAATTGTTTTCATCGGTGAGCAGAGAGGGATGCAGGGGCCACTGCCCGCAACGCCAGGGGCGTCCGCTATGAACCGTGCAGCCGTTCTTGAAGAAAATACAATGGCCATCTACTGTTTTCATCTGGGTAACATTACCGCTTACCCGCCAATATTTTTCCCGCACCTCATCCTCGCTCAAGGCAAGGACCTGAACCATGCGCCGGCGGTCATTTTCATCAAGCGAAACGGTTGTTTCACCCTGACAACAATAGCCACAACGCTGACACTCAAATATCCGTTTCATCTCATCCATTTGTATTCGCCTGTCCCTCCGGGACCTTCAATCAGTAAACTCCAACCATAAAATCAGGCATTGCCCACCACATCCCCGAAGGTGGAAATATCAATTCCGTACAACATGGCCGCCCGCTGCCATTTTTCCTCATCGGGGACATCAAAGATAATGGAATCATCTGCCGGAACAACCAGCCATCCTTCAGCCATCAGCTCCTGCTCCAACTGGCCGGGACCCCAACCGGCATATCCGAGGATAAAAAGATATTTTTCCGGTCCCTGATCCCTGGCGATATCCTCAAGAAGTGTGGCCTCACGGCTCAAGGAAATCGTTGAGCTGATCGCAAGCTGCTGTTCCGTCTGATAGTCAGAGCTGAAGAGGATAAAGGCGGAGGCAGGTTCCACGGGCCCACCACTATAGACTGGCGGCAACTGTTTTTCAGGAACCGACAGATTGGCACCACTGAGGATTTCGTCCATGGTCAGAAAAGGATTCGGCCGGTTGATCGCGACCGCCATTGCCCCTTCATGACTATGGGCGCAGATATACAGAACCTGCTCACTGAAACGTGGATCAGGCATCCGGGAGGTGGACACAAGAAACGAACCGGTCAAGGTATCAATTATGGCGTTATTCTCTGGATTCATTTCTGTTTAATTCTTTACATCCGATGTATTATAAGAAATAATAGATATCAATGGTCGGAATCCTATCAGACTTGGCCTCTTTCCGTCAAGAACTACCATCTGGCACCATCATGGATCTGAAACTATACTCCCTAGCGCCCAAAAAAATCTATCATGAATGAGCTAAAAGAACAGCAGAATAAAATAATCCACGCCACCCATCATGACCCTTTCCAGTTTCTTGGCGTTCACTTTACAGGGGCCCAGGAACAGACGGTTATTATCCGCACCTTTCAGCCCCATGCCGCCTCCGTTACCCTGCTCACCGAAACTTTTTCCCTGCCGATGAAAAAGAGCTGCGCCGAAGGCATATATGAGCTGGGGCTGGAGCGGGCCGCCTTTAAAGACATTGACCTTGATCCTTACAATTACCAGTTTCAGATCACCTATTTTGACGGCAGCGTTCATACCGTCAACGATCCCTACCGCTTCCTGCCGGCACTTGACGAACAGGACCGCTACCTCTTTAATTTTGGCACCCATTATGAGCTCTACAACCACATGGGCGCCCACCTCACCAGTCGTTCCGGCATCGAAGGCACCATCTTCCGGGTATGGGCTCCGTCTGCCGCCCGCGTCTCGGTGCTCGGTAATTTTAATGGCTGGGACGGACGGGTGCATCCCATGCGCAGCCTGGGAGGTTCCGGGATATGGGAACTCTTCCTGCCGGGCATTGGTGAAGACGATCTCTACAAATTCGAGATCCGCACCAGCCATGGCGCCATCCTGGAAAAAAATGACCCCTTTCAGTTTTATGGCGAACTGCGCCCCAGAACCGCCTCCATAGTCCGCCCTCTGGATCACCACGCATGGCAGGACGAGCAGTGGCAGAAGAACAAAAGCGCCACCTCGCCCTACGACCAGCCCATGGCCATCTATGAGGCCCATCCAGGTTCCTGGCAGCGTGACCCGGAGGATCCTGAGAGGTTTCTCACCTTCAGGGAACTGGCCGACAAGCTCATCCCCTATGTCCTGCAACTGGGATTTACCCATATTGAATTAATGCCGGTCATGGAGCATCCCCTCGACGAATCGTGGGGCTATCAGGTGACAGGCCCCTTCAGCATGACCAGCCGCTACGGGACCCCGGAAGATTTCATGTACTTTGTTGACCAGTGCCACCAGAACAATATCGGCGTCATCCTCGACTGGGTCCCGGCTCATTTCCCCAAAGACGAGCACAGCCTGGGCCGCTTTGACGGCACTGCCCTCTTTGAACATGAAGACCCCAGGAAAGGTGAGCAGCAGGACTGGGGGACCTTCATCTACAACTATGGCCGCCGCGAGGTGAGCAACTTCCTGATCGCCAACGCCCTCTTCTGGCTGGACAAATATCACATCGACGGGCTTAGGGTCGATGCCGTGGCCTCCATGCTCTATCTCGATTATTCACGCAAGGAAGGAGAATGGATCCCCAATCTCCATGGCGGCCGTGAGAACCTGGAGGCCATTGAATTCATCCGTCATCTCAACTCCATTATCTACGAGCGCCATCCAGGCGCCCTGATGATCGCCGAGGAGTCCACCAGTTTCTATGGGGTCTCCAAGCCGGCGGATATCGGCGGTCTTGGCTTTGGTTTCAAGTGGAACATGGGCTGGATGAACGACATCCTCACCTATTTTGGCAAGGATCCTCTCTACAGAAGATTCCATCATAACAGCCTCACCTTCTCCATCATGTATGCCTTTTCGGAAAACTTCATCCTGCCCATGTCGCATGATGAAGTGGTGCATGGCAAACGCTCTCTGCTTGACAAAATGCCGGGGGACCTGTGGCAGAAATTTGCCAACCTGCGCCTGCTCCTGATCACCATGTGGATGCATCCAGGGAAAAAACTGCTCTTTATGGGCAGTGAATTCGGGCAATGGTCGGAATGGTACTGTAAACAGAGCCTTGATTTTCACCTGCTGAATGAGAATCCACTCCACTCGCAGATGCTGAGATTCGTCGAAGAGCTGAACCGTTTCTACAAGGAGAATCCCAGCCTGTGGCAGCTTGATTTCAGCCCGGAGGGATTTCAATGGCTTGACCTGGAGGACCGGCAGAATTCGATCATCTCCTATGTCCGCTACGCCAAAGACCGTTCCGACCATCTGGTCTGCCTCTTCAACTATACCCCGCAGACCCACGATGACTACAAACTGGGACTGCCCTCCGGCAACGAGTATGAAGTGGCCTTCTGTTCGGACAACAGCAGATTCGGCGGCAGCAACGCCAGCGACAAGACCCGTTGCCAGCCCGTTGCCGAACACTATGCCCAGGCGCCGTTCCACACCCGGATCACTGTGCCACCACTGGCCGGAGTAATCTTGCGGCCTGTGCCCCACACCATAGGAAACATTTAGGTATGCCTGCACACACAGCCACTCAACGTCCTGGCGACAAAATGAAAAAGGCCATCTGTGCCTTTTCCGAACTCCTCCAGGAGCATCCTGAAAAAAGTCGGCTCTCCCTGCTGCACCAGGTCGAGCTTCAATTTGACCTCTCACCTAAAGAGTGCGAGTTTCTCAATAACCATCTGGCTGACTGCCAGGAGCGGCAGCAACCTGGCTGACAAAAATCACAGGAGAGAAGAAAAAGATGGACGCCTACCAACAACTGATCGCCACCATTGCCCTGACCATGGGCGCCTCGTGGGCCGCCGGCATCAATCTTTACGCCACCATCGGAGTGCTTGGTTTTCTGGGACTGACAGGCAATATTGTCCTCCCGGAGCAACTGCTCGTCTTGCAGAATCCCCTGGTGATCGGCTCCGCCGCCCTGATGTATGTGGTGGAATTTTTCGCCGACAAGACACCGGGTGTGGATACCGGCTGGGACACCATCCACACCTTTATCCGCATTCCGGCCGGAGTCATGCTGGCAGCCGGGGCCGTGGGCGAGGTGAATCCAGCCATCGTGATCATGGCAGGGATCCTGGGTGGAACCATCTCCGCCACCTCCCATTCCCTCAAGGCAGGTTCGAGGATCATGATCAACACCTCTCCTGAGCCCTTCAGCAACTGGACCGCATCCGTCCTGGAAGATGTGGCGGTTATCGCCGGACTCTGGACCGCGCTTCACCACCCAATTGTCTTTATTGTACTCTTCATCCTGTTTCTTCTGCTCGCTGCCTGGCTGCTCCCCAAGGTCTGGCGTGGGATAAAAGCACTTTTTATCCGACTGAAACAGTGTTGCACGACTCCAGCAACTCCTCAGTCAACTGATGACAATTTACCTATGACACAGCCACCCAGGGAGCCATGAGCGACACCGGGCAGCTACTACCTCTTGACCATTTAGAAAGTCGACTCACTCCGGCTTACAGGGAAGAGTGACAACAACGCTTGTCCCCACATCCTCTTCACTCTGGAAGGTCATAGTGCCGCCATGCTCCTCGATGATCTACATGGACATGGCAAGCCCCAAGCCCGTACCCTCCGGCTTGGTGGTAAAAGAGGGGTCAAAGATGCGGGGCAGGTCTCTTTTGTTTACACCGCACCCTGTATCTTTGATCGTAAAAAGGACATTTTTTCCTTGAACAGCAACACGGACATCCAGCAGTCCACCTTGTTCCATGGCCTGGATTGAATTCAAAAAGAGATTGAGAAAAACCTGAATCAGCTTATCCTGATCGGCCTGTACCAGCGGCAGATCAGCCGCCATCTCCATCTCCACCCTCACCCCCTCAGACTCAGCATCCCTACGGATAAGCGACACTGCTTTTAGAACCACCTCTACGGGGTGAACATCACTCTTAATCAGCTTCTGAGGACGGGCATAATCGAGCAATTCACCGATACTGCGGTTCAAGCGCTCCACCTCC
>JANZPQ010000022.1:0-4931 GCA_038040945.1 Desulfobulbaceae bacterium
ATCTTAACTTTATTGTGGGATTTTGGTCGTTATCAGACAGAACGCTTATACCTTTGCGGCGAGGATCGTCGGCTGATGTAGGCTGCCAGATGATCACCAGCTGATGTAGGCTGCCAGACGCCACACCAAGAAACAGCGGTAAAGATTGCTGTTTCTTGAATGCGGCATAAGAGGCCGTAAGCTCTACCAGCAACAAAAAGCCGTTGCTCGTAGAGCAAACGGCCTCTAAACATTAAAACGAAACAACAGGCAGTCTCCATCAGCCACCACATATTCCTGACCCGCAGAGCGCATCAAGCCTTTCTCCTTGGCCACCACCTCGCTACCGCAGGCAATATAATCCTCATAGGCAATGGTCTCGGCCCGGATAAAGCCACGCTCAAAATCAGAGTGGATCTTGCCGGCCGCCCCGGGTGCCTTGGTGCCCTTGGAAATAGTCCCGGCCCTGGTCTCTTTCTCACCCACCGTATAAAAGGTGATCAGCCCCAGGAGTTCATAGCCCGCCTTGATCAGCCGGTTCAATCCCGGCTCGCTCATCCCCATATCGGCCAGGAATTCCTGCTGTTCCTCAGGCGACAACTGGCTCAGTTCCTGCTCGATATTGCCGGAGATAATCACCACGGAAGCCCCCTCACGGCGGGCGGCCTCTTCCAGCGACCGCACAAGGGCATTGCCGTGCAGCGCGTCTTCTTCCGCCACATTGGCCACATAGAGTACCGGCTTGGTGGTCAAAAGACAGAGATCACGCAGCAGATCGCGCTCCAGATCACCATCGGCCATCACGCTGCGGGCCGGTTGTCCGCCATCGAGGGCCGCATGCAGTTTCTCCAGGAATACGGCCTGGGCCTTGAATACCTTGTCCCCTGACTTGGCCTGGCTGAGCGTCTTCTTCAACCGTTTATCAACGGTATCCAGATCGGCCAGGATCAACTCCATATTGATAATCTCTCGATCACGCTCCGCATCAATGGAACCGTCAACATGGACAACATTCTCGTCCTCAAAACAGCGCACCACATGGATAATGGCATCCACCTGCCTGATATGACCGAGAAACTGGTTACCCAGCCCCTCACCCTGACTGGCCCCTTTGACCAGCCCGGCAATATCGACAAACTCCATCTGGGTTGAAATCTTGCTTTTGGTTTTAGCAAGAATTGCCAGGGCGTCCAGACGGGAGTCAGGCATGGCCACAATCCCTACATTGGGCTCAATAGTACAGAAAGGATAATTGGCCGCCTCAATACCGGCGGCGGTCAAGGCGTTAAAAATTGTTGATTTTCCAACATTTGGCAAGCCGACGATGCCACAACGAAAACCCATGAAAGACTCCTGAAAAAGGATCTACCCAGTCAATGACTACGCAGATCATATATCTTAAAATTCCTGCCCATCAGTTACAAAAAATATTAAAAAGAGTAATATACCCCGCAACCTTGGAAAATGCCCCTCTTTTTAACCTCTACCCTTTCAGCCATCGCCCTTCCCGGGCCGGTCACGATGACAGATTCAATACTTATTCATAGCTGCACTCTGCTCACCACGCCAGAAGCCCCTCTCATAGTGGACGGATGGCTGCTGACCAGAGGTGACACCATCGCCGCCATCGGTACAGCCGAAACCAAGCCGCTCCCTGAGACCACCCGGGCAACGACTGTCATCGATGGCCAGGGAAAACTTCTGGCTCCGGGACTCATCAACGCTCACAATCACTGTGCCATGACCCTCTTTCGCGGCATGGCCGATGATCTGGAGCTTGCCACCTGGCTGACCGAACATATTTTTCCAGCGGAGGCAAGGTATGTGAACGAAGAGATGGTTTACCATTGCTCCAAACTGGCAGCCGCCGAGATGATCCTCTCCGGCACCACCAGTGTGGCCGATGGCTATTTCTTTGAAGGCCAGGCCGCGCAAGCCTTTGTTGATTCGGGTATGCGGGCGGTTGCAGCCCATGGGATCATTGACTTTCCAGCCCCAGGCGTACCAAACCCTGCCGGAAACCTTGAGGCAGTCGCCGATTTTATTGATGAATGGCAGGGCAGGAATCCCCGCATCACCCCGGCGATCTTTGCCCATTCACCCTATACCTGCTCCGCCCGGACCCTGCAAGGGGCGAAACAAATGGCCACAGAGAGACAGGTGCCGTTCTTTATCCATGTGGCAGAAAGCAGGCAGGAACAGGGGATGATCCGGAAACCTCTTGGGACAAGCCCGATCAGACACCTGGCTGCCCTTGGCCTGCTTGACCCGCAGACAATCTGCATCCACTGCGCCTGGCTTGATGACGAAGATCTCTCCCTGCTCGCCAAACACCAGACAGCAGTGGTCGTCTGCCCCCAGAGCAATCTGAAACTGGCATCAGGGATGGCCCAGGCCTCTGCCATGATCGAGCGTGGAATCCGGGTGGGCCTGGGCACCGACGGCTGCGCCAGCAATAACAGTCTGGACATGTTCCGGGAGATGGACATCTTCAGCAAGACCCAGAAGCTCCGCACCCTTGAAGCCACAACCCTTTCAGCCAGAGAGGCACTGAGATGCGCCACTCTCAACAACGCGGAGATACTGGGGCTGGGCAAAACCGGCCAACTGATCCCTGGCTACAAGGCCGATCTCATCCTCCTCGACATGCAGCAGCCGCACCTTACCCCCTGCTACAATCAGGACCTCCTGGTTTACTCAGCACGTGGCGCCGACGTCCAGAGCGTCATCATTGATGGACGTCTGGTCATGCGTGATAAAAAAATCTTGAGCTTCGATGTCCAGGACACCATGCGGGAGGTGCGCAGGTTAGCCGGACAGCTGCCAGGCGCCCTGCACTGATCCCCGGGAGCACTCCGCACTACCGCGGATTTTCATAAAAGACATAGGACGTTGAGTAGTCACTGAACTCAAAATAAACCTTCTTTTCATCTGGATCATTCACCCCGTTCAGGTTTTCATCCAGAACGCCATAGCCAAAACGATAGGGCCGATCCTGCGTGCCATCGGTGGAAGAGGCAGTGCTGATCTTGTCAATCTTCAAAAAACGCCTGACCAGTTTTTCACCTGCGTAGACCTCAAGAACGCCGTTTGTTCCCGTCCAGTTCTGAACAGCCCTGCCAAATTTATTCTGCGTCTCCTGGGTACAAGCGCCAAGGAGCAGAATGGCGAGAAAAACAGAACATGCAACTTTCATTACAACATCTCCTTTCATGGAAAACGTATCTTCAACAAAGCAAAAGAAAAACCGAGGGATGATCCCCCTTTCGCTTAGCGGGAAAAGATCATACTCAAAAGCCGGTAAATAAGTTTTGCCGCCAGAAAATCAGCCGCCGGTGCGTGTGGCTGCGGCACAAGACCGATCACGTCAAAACCGACAATCCTCTTTTCACTGGCCACCTGACGAATAAGCTTGGTGAGCATATACCAATCGATCCCTCCCGGCTCCGGTCGCTCCACCGAGGGCATGCAGGAGGGGTCAAGGACATCGAGATCAATGGTGATATAGACGGTGTCACTGAGCATGTCAAGGGCATCACCAGCCGCATTCACCCCGTGCTGCTGGAGATCACGGGCAAACACCATACGATCAAGATCAACTTTGCCACGCTCCTCGCGGTCCATACTGCGGATACCAATCTGGACGGAATCACACATCTCTTTCACCCTGGTCATGACACAGGAGTTGCCATAGCCGGCCTCAGCATCAATGGGACGCAGATCGGCATGGGCATCAAAGTGGACGACACTCAGCTCGCCGTGACGCTCAAGTGCCGCCTGGATCAGGCCGATACTCACCAGATGTTTCCCGCCGAGACCCACCACCAGCTTGCCGTCACGAAAAAGGGGCGCCGCCTGCTGACGCACCTCATCAATCATATCAAGCGGATTTTCCCGAGACAGGAGCGGCGGCAAGGTAGTGATCCCCTGACGATAGACCTCGAAATTCGTTTCAAGATCAAACAAGGTCAGACGGGAAGAGGCCGTCAGAATGGCCTGCGGCCCAAGGTCTGCACCCTTGAGCAGGGTCGCGGTCCCATCATAGGGGATGGGCAGGACTGCTATCTTTGAACTTTTGTATTCGGAATATTTTTTAGGGAGAGCAGCAAAATTCATTGAATCACCACCATTATTGCCACGATAACGGCAGATTACCCTGCCGCAGGTTTGTTATCTCTGACGCCCCTACCTTCAACACAATCCAGATCATCTTAAAAATCACCCATCTCATTCCTTCCAGAGAGATCAAACGTATTCCAAAAGACATTCAAACTAACAAAGGGAAGGCAGACGCACAGCCGACGAAGGTCCCTGCCTGAATGCAAACAGAAATGATAAAACAACTTTTACTCTACACTACACTCTGAACCACCTGCATCGCAAGAAACCATATCACCCCTGGTAAAATAAAACAGGATGAGCTGCGAGAGGACCAAACACGAAGAACTCGTCAACCTGAAAGCTGGAAACTTCCACAGGGAAGCATGGGAAGGATGTAAAACGCCTTCAATCTATTTCAGCTTAATCTCAGTCCATAACCTGTTTTTCAGGCGACGCACCTTGGCATTGGTTGCCTCAAGGGTTTCCAGGGTCGCCAAGACCTTCTCATCAGGGAAAATGGCGGTCAACTCTTTCAGCTCCGGATGAATAAAGGGCAGGGCGGCACTGTTGGGATTCCCGGCCCCCACATCATTACTGAGACCGGCGGCATTCTTGCCATCCATCAGGAAATCAATGAACTGGAGGGCCAGTTTCTTATTCTTCGCCGCCTTGGGGATGACCATATTGTCAAGGGCCAGCACTGCCCCTTCCCTGGGGAGGATAAAATTAACAGTAAAATCACGTTTGGCATCCAGGGCATCATTCCTGGCCTGTACCATGTCACTGGATTAGCCGTGGGCAACCCAGTTTTTTCCGACAGTCAACTCCTTGATATAACTTGATGAGTTAAA
>JANZPQ010000023.1:0-2853 GCA_038040945.1 Desulfobulbaceae bacterium
TGCTCCGGAGTGTTCGGACACTGGTGATTATCGCCACCAGCATGCAGAGGGCACCGAGCATCACCACGATGGTACAAATAACTTGGTAATGGTTCATTGTTGTTGTTTTGATACCTGAAGAAGGAATAAAAGAACAAACAAATAGTTAGTTAACTATTAGCATTTCACACCGCCTGCGGCGGTAATTTATCATAAAGTAATTTACCGTGAAATTACTTGCAAGGGAAGTGGAGAATAAAAGAAAGGAATTAAAAGTTGGATTTTCGCATTTCTGGGCGGGTAAACTCAATTGCGTTATTGGTAATTCTACTTAATTGACGAGAGCTGTGACATCACCGGGAATAGTGTGCAAAGGAAAAACCAGCGAGATCTGCTCTGCTGGTGATCGTAAGCTCGTAGCTTTGCAGGGCAGGGAGTTACAATGGTTCTCCGGCATTAACCACTCGAATATAGCAATTTCCATACCGGACATTGCTGGAAATGAGTAAAATTTGCACGCTGATTAACACACACTTTTATCTTGAATAAAAATCCTGATTTTTCAAGGTACCCATATTAAAAAAAGTTCAATGAAAGCCCTGGCTACTCCTGACTGCAGGCGTTAAGATTGCCACATCGAATATCTGTTTACATCCAACTGTCCTCAGGTTGACCTTACTTATATATGAATGTCAGATTAAGAATGGCGGCTTTTGCCCTAACTGTCAGATTCGATCTAAGGTTCTACAAATAACCCTACACTTTTTTTTTAAGAATCTGCTCGACAATGGCAATGTCCTCGGGACGATCAACGCCATGGCTTTTATGCGTTGTTATCACTACATGGATGGGGCTATTGTTTTCCAGCAGGCGCAGCTGTTCGAGTGTTTCCTTCTTTTCCAGAGCACCTTCTTCGAGAGCAACAAACTGCTCAAGGGTCTTCATCCTGAAGGCATAGATGCCGATGTGGCCGTAATACTCACCCTCGCTTCCGTCGTGAGGAAAGGGGATGGGAAGCCGGGAGAAGTAGAGGGCCTGATTATCCCTTCCCATAACCACCTTGACCTGATTCGTGTCCTGTGCTTCGCTGCTGTTTATTTTCCGGGCCAGGGTGGTGACCTGGATATCTGGAGAGCAAAATGGGGTGATGAGGGCAGTCAGCATTTCAGGTTCGAGGGCTGGTTCATCACCTTGAATGTTGACAATCACTCCATCGTCAGGCACTGCGAGCTGGCGCGCTGCCTCCAGTACCCTTTCGGTGCCGCAGCTATGCTTGGGGCTGGTCATGAGCACGGGAATGGCAAGGGCCTCAGCCACCGAAAAGATGCGCTCATCATCGGTTGCCAGAACAACCTGCTGCAAATGGGGACATTGACAGGCTCGGCTATAGACATGCTGAATCATAGGTTTCCCGAGGATGAGGGCCAGGGGTTTTCCCTCGAAGCGGGAAGAGGCGTAACGGGATGGGATTATGCCGTAGCATGGTGGTAGTGAGTTCATGGTGTTCTTATCTATTGTTTATTGGGTTTTCAGGCAAGGTCCCTCAAAGAGGAGATCGTTGATGGTTGTACATGTTTTTTCAGTTCCGCCGCGGCGGTTTTTCACATAGGCAATACCTTCCTGCAGTGTCTGCTTACGTTGTGGTGGAAGCAGTGTGTTCTGCACCAGGATCTCAGCGGCCTCCTGCCAGTCTTTGGCCTGGAAGACCAGTTGTTGATCAATAATCTCCTGACCTATCCATAAAAAATTGGACCAATAGGGGCCAATAACGGGATTGAGCCCGCAGGTAAGCGGCTCCAGAAAATTCTGACCGCCCAAAGGGGCCAGGCTGCCGCCGACAAAGGCGGCGCGGGCGAGCTGGTAGGCAAAGAGCAGCTCGCCCATGCTGTCCCAGAGGATGATGCTGCCTTGACCAACGGGCTCTGTGGTGCGCGAGCGTAATTGCCAGGGACATCCATGGCTGGCCAGAAGCTTTTGCCAGTTTTTCAGGCGGTGCATGTGTCGGGGGAATAAGGCGATACTGATCTGCTTGTTTCTTTCCCTGATGTGACAGATCAGCTTGATAAGATCCGCTTCTTCCTCCTCTCTGACCGAACCGAGGACAATCAGCTTGCTGTCAGGAGGAAAGAGGTGGGCCAGTGGATTGTCCGCAACCGTTGGGGCGTCTTGCTTGCTGATGCGGTCAAACTTGATGTTAAACACGGTTTCAACGCCATCCCTGCCAAAGAGGGTGGAAAAACGGGCCGCATCATCGATGGACATGGCGAGAATCCTCTTTGGCCTGAGAGAGCGCCACAAGGTGGGCCAGAGGCGATAGCGGGCAAGGCTGCGCGCGGTTATCCTGCCGTTGGCAACCAGGATCTGCACCCGCTGTTGTTTACAGCAGAGCAGGAGTCCCGGCCATAATTCACTCTCCAGCAGCAGCACGAGCTTTGGCCGGATAGCGGCTACAGCCCTGGTCATGATCTCGGGGTGGTCAAAGGGGAAATAGGCGGTGTGAATGGTGAGCTTGGATCCTTGCTGCCGGGCCTCGCTCCTGGCCTTTTCAAGGATGTCCATGCCTTGAGAGGTAGAGGTGGTCAGAAGCACTCGGAGTGGTTTGGGTGGATCCAGTTTTCTGATGATTTCCCAGGCCAGAAATGATTCTCCCACTGAGGCCGCCTGGATCCAGAGTTCAGCGGCAGCAGGTTCCTCCTCCAGGATGCGTTGGCCGAATCCGTGCCGCAGTCGATGGTTGCGTCGCAGCAGAGGAAGAGCAATGCTCCATGCCAGTTTATAGACGAGAAAGGCGAGCCGGATGGAGAGCGGCGTTCTGATCTCCGCCAGAGGCTTGTTTTGGGATGGTTGAGAGGAAATTCGCTTGTCTCCAGACTG
>JANZPQ010000024.1:0-10779 GCA_038040945.1 Desulfobulbaceae bacterium
TTGTTGCTTGTAGAGCTTACGGCCTCTTATGCAACGTCCAGAAAACAGCAATTTGTTCCGCTGTTTTCTGGCGTGGCGTCTGACAGCCTACATCAGCCGACGATCATACGTCTTGCAGATAACGCCTAAAACAACAGGCAAGGAGTCGTTTCCGGCAATTCAAACGTAAAAAAGGCTCTACCTGTTTTCAGGTAGAGCCTTTTTTACGTTTGAACTCATACGTCCGCCCAACACTCTTTCAATATTTCAACCCCACCCGCTCACGCACCAGATCCAGAGTCACCATCGCCTTGGCCCGTGCCTTATCGGCACCCCGTTTCAGGATTTCACGCAGCATGGCAGGATCAGCAAGATACTCGGCCTTTTTTCTCCGCGCCTCGGCAAAATGATCCCCGATAAGATCCAGCAGCTCCAGTTTAATATATCCATAGGCCGCCCCACCGCCCACATAGAGCTCACGCACCTCCTGCAGCCTTTCCGGCGTGGCAAAAAGTTTCAGCATGGCAAAGAGATTACACTTGTCAGGGTCCTTGGGATCCTCTACCGGCGTGGCATCGGTGGCAATGGCCATGACCTTTTTCTTCAACCCCTTTCCTTCCAGAAAAATCGGGATAGTATTGTCATAGGACTTGGACATCTTCCTGCCGTCCAGACCGGGAACCAAGGCTGTTGTCTGGCTGATAGCCGGCTCAGGCACGACAAAGGTCTCACCGAAGATATGATTAAACTTCTGGGCCAGGTCACGGGCCACCTCCAGGTGCTGCTTCTGATCCTGACCGACCGGAACCTGGTCCGCCTGATAGAGCAGGATGTCGGCAGCCATGAGTACGGGATAGGAAAAAAGCCCATGGCTGGGCTCAATGCCATTGGCCACTTTATCCTTATAGGAGTGGCAGCGTTCAATCAGGCCCATCGGCGCGATGGTGGAGAGAATCCAAGCCAGCTCACACACCTCCGGCACATCCGACTGCACCCAGAAGATACATCGTTCAGGATCAAGGCCGAGTGCCAGAAAATCGGAGGCTGCCTCCAGGGTACCGGCCTCCAGACGATTCCGGTCATGGACCGAGGTCATGGCGTGCAGATCAACGATAAAGACATACAGCTCAGAGCTCTCCATCTGAGAGATCATCGTCTTCATCATGCCAAAGTAATTTCCGATATGAAGCTGACCGGACGGTTGGATTCCAGATAAAATTTTCATGACAATAAAGAATGTTAAAGAAAGAGCTGGAGAAAGGTTTCAGGAAAAACAACACGTTCAAGGACATTGAGACAAGGCACCATACAGTAAAAAGAAAAAAAAAGGGAGTGAGAAAAACTTCTTTCCCCTCCCCCCTTTTTTTGACCCTGCTTACACAGTTGCCCCGGACCGCAACACAGCCCTTTTATTTCTTCTCGTCTTTGACCTCTTCGAAGTCGGCATCAACTACATCATCATCTTTCTCAGCAGCTCCACCGCCTGCATGTCCGGCACCGTCCCCCTGCTGGGAGGCCTGAGCATACATGAGCTCAGCCAGCTTGTGCGATGCTGTGGTCAGCGCCTCAATGGCACTCTTTAAGGCATCAATATCATCACCAGCAGCGGCAGCCTTCACCTTCTCAATCTCTTTTTCCACATTGGCTTTGGTTTCAGCATCGACCTTGTCACCAAGATCCTTGAGACTCTTCTGTGTCGCATGGATCATGGCATCAGCATTATTACGGGTATCAACCAATTCCCGCCGTTTATGGTCCTCATCGGCGTGCAGTTCGGCATCACGGGTCATCTTCTCGATATCTTCCTTGGAGAGACCGGAAGAGGCGGTAATGCGGATGGACTGCTCCTTGCCGGTGCCAAGGTCTTTTGCCGAGACATGAAGGATACCATTGGCATCAAGGTCAAAGGAGACCTCAATCTGCGGAACACCACGAGAGGCCATGGGAATATCCGACAACTCAAAACGTCCGATGGTCTTATTATCCTGGGCCATCTCCCGCTCACCCTGCAGGACATGGATGGAAACCGCCGGCTGGTTATCAGCCGCCGTCGAGAAGACCTGGCTCTTCTTGGTGGGGATGGTGGTATTCTTCTCGATCAGCTTGGTGGTTACCCCGCCCAGAGTCTCGATGCCGAGTGAGAGAGGGGTCACATCAAGCAGCAGTACATCCTTCACATCACCGCCCAGAACACCACCCTGGATAGCTGCTCCGATGGCCACGACCTCGTCAGGATTCACGCCCTTATGCGGCTCCTGGCCGAAGATCTCCTTGACCTTGGCCTGAACCTTGGGCATGCGGGTCATTCCGCCCACCAGGATGATCTCGTCGATATCCTTGGCAGTCAGCCCGGCATCCTTCAACGCCGTGCGGCAGGGGGCAACCGTACGCTCGATGAGGTCATCGACCAGGCTCTCAAGCTTGGCGCGACTCAGCTTGATATTCAGATGTTTGGGGCCTGAGGCATCGGCGGTGATAAAGGGGAGATTGATATCGGTCTCCATGGTGGTGGAGAGCTCCATCTTGGCCTTTTCCGCCTCTTCCTTCAAGCGCTGGAGGGCCATTTTATCGTTGCGCAGATCGATACCCTGACTGCGGTTAAACTCATCGGCCAGCCAGTTGACGATCCGCATATCAAAGTCTTCACCGCCGAGGAAGGTATCCCCGTTGGTGGATTTTACCTCAAAGACACCATCGCCGATCTCAAGCACGGAGACATCAAAGGTACCACCACCAAGATCAAAGACCGCAATTTTTTCCTCACCTTTCTTGTCAAGGCCATAGGCCAGAGCGGCGGCTGTCGGCTCGTTGATGATCCGCAGCACATTGAGGCCTGCGATCTTGCCGGCATCTTTGGTCGCCTGACGTTGGGCATCATTGAAATAGGCGGGAACAGTGACAACGGCGTCGGTCACCTCTTCTCCCAGATATTCTTCGGCAGTCTTCTTCATCTTGCCAAGGATCATGGCCGAGACCTCGGCCGGGGTATAGCTCTTGCCATCCACTTCTATGTTTGCCGCCCCCCCTTTACCTGACACGATCTTGAAGGGACTGATCTCAACAGACTTTTTCACCTCGGCATCGTTGAAATTACGGCCGATCAAGCGCTTGACCGCATACAGGGTGCGCTCAGGATTGGTGACGGCCTGACGTTTGGCAACCTGGCCCACAATCCGTTCATTATTATCACTGAAGGCCACAATCGAAGGGGTCGTCCGGTTGCCCTCAACGTTGGTAATCACCTTGGGATCACCACCTTCCATAATGGCCACACAAGAGTTCGTCGTTCCAAGATCAATTCCAATTATCTTTCCCATGATATATCACTCCTTGTCTCAAGATATAAGAGAGGTCATCATCTCAATGACCTTTGTTGTTGCTTTTATTTTTTTTGCAATGCCTGACAGTGTTTCTCTACAAATTCTCGTCTTCAAGAAAGGTCTTATTATGTGTATCATCTAGATTTTGTCAAGAGAAGCGTCTACCCTTTCCAGCTTCGAAATAAAAATCAAGAGCCGGCCTTGCCTGATGAGACAATCACCTTGGCGACACGCAACAAACGGTCTTTATAAAAATACCCTTTTTCAAACTCACTCAGCACATGACTGGCTGGCACCTCATCACTGGGCTCCATAACCAGGGCCTCCTGGATATTGGGATCAAAGGGCTGGCCAACACTCTCAATAGCCTTGACCTCAAATTTTTCCAATGTTGTCAGCAGACTTTTCAAGGTCAACTGCACCCCTTCCAGCAGGGCCGCAAGATTCTTCTCCGCCTCAGCTCCTGCTACCACACCCTGGGCAAGTGCTCGTTCCAGGTTGTCAATAACAGGCAGGATCTCCCGCAAGATATGTTCACCAGCATACTTCATGGCCGCATTGCGATCCCGCTCCATCCGTTTTTTATAATTGTCAAATTCAGCAGCGGAACGCAGCACCATATCCCGGTATCCAGCTATTTCTTCCTGGGCGGCCAGCAGCTTCTCTTCTCCACTCATCCCTGCATCCATGTCGGCTGTTTCCTTCAAGGCTCCTGATGCATCTTGCTCTAACTTTTCCGTAACACCTTCATTTTCAAGATCTTTACCCACCTGTTCCTCCACTTTATCAAAATAACAAGGCAAACGCCCCACAACCACACCAAAGCAGCCCATGATTCATGAACGCCAGCTGTTATTGACTTACAACATGAGCGAACAATAAGTAGCCCCATTTTCATTGTCAAGACAGGAACAAGACGAACCTTTCCTGTTTCCATTCCTTGCAATTCTGTACAAAAAACTCATTTGACACACTGGAACGCCTTGCACTTCCAGCTGTTAGCACTTCCAGCTTGAGATTTAAAACAAAAGACAATATAGTGTTGTAAAATATCAAAAATATCTTTCCAGCAATGACGCCACATTAATAATGGAGCCGCAGTATGGAATTTGAACCTAAATGGATAGCCTGGGAAATCACCAGACGATGTAACCTGAAATGCGTTCACTGCCGATCTTCTTCCGCTCTTGAAGTGGATGACCATCCTGATTTCCCTTTCAGCGAGGCCACCCGTATTCTCGATGATATCGTTTCCTATGCCAACCCTGTGGTCGTGCTCTCCGGCGGAGAACCCCTCTTGCGCAAAGATGTGTTTGAGATTGCCAGATATGGCGCGGGTAAAGGTCTGCGCATGTGCCTCGCCACCAATGGCACCCTGGTGACCCAGGATATCTGCACGCAGATCAAGGATGCCGGTATCAAGATGGTATCGCTGAGTCTTGATGGGGCCAAGGCTGAGACCCACGACAATTTCAGGAATCAGGAGGGCGCCTTTGCCGGAACCATGAACGCCATCCGCCTCTTTAATGAGAACAAGATCCCCTTCCTGATCAACTCTTCCTTTACCGCCCGCAACCGGGACGAGATCCCGGAAATCTACAAACTGGTCAAATCCCTTGGTGCCTCAGCCTGGTACATGTTCATGATTGTGCCCACTGGACGCGGCGAGGATATCATGGAAGAGCTGATCCCGGAGAAGGTATACGACGAGATCCTGGAATGGCATTACCAGGTGGAAAAGGAGGAAAACGAACTGTTGATGCGCCCGACGTGCGCCCCCCACTACTACCGGATCGTCAGACAAAAGGCCAAAGAAGAGGGCAGCGTCTTCAAGCGGCGCAATCTGAAATTTTCGACCGGCGGCTCCAAAGGCTGCCTGGCCGGCCAGCTCATCTGCCTGATTGACGTGGACGAGAACATCCTGCCCTGCAGCTATTTCCCCAAATCTGCCGGCAATCTGAAGGAACTCTCCTTCAAGCAGATCTGGGAGGACTCCAGCCTGTTCCATGAACTGCGTGATTTCAAGGGCTACAAAGACAACTGCGGACGCTGTGAATATGTCAATGTCTGCGGCGGCTGCCGGGCACGGGCTTATGCCATGACCGGCGACTATCTGGCCCAGGAGCCTTTTTGCAGTTATGTGCCAGGGAAGAAGGAGAGCCTTGAGTAACTCTTCATCATAATGCATATTAAAAAAAAGCGATTGTTCTCGCGCAGAGGTGCGGACAATTATAACGATTCTTCTTTCACCCTTCAACTTTCAACTCAATTATGAACGATACCTTCCTCAAGGCCTGCCGTGGCGAAAAAACCGACTATACCCCCATCTGGATGATGCGCCAGGCTGGACGCTACCTCCCTGAATATCAGAAGATACGCGGTAATGTCACCTTTCTTGAACTGTGTAAAAATCCGGAACTCTGCGTAGAGGTTACCCTGCAACCCATTGATATTCTGGGTGTGGACGCGGCAATCCTCTTCTCGGATATCCTCATCCCCATGGAGGCCATGGGGGCGTCCCTCACCTTCTCTGAGGGACATGGACCCGTCTTCCCGGAACCCATTCGCAACCAGGCAGCACTCGACCGGCTCATTGTGCCGGACCCGGACATCCATACCGGTTTTGTCATGGAGACCATCCGTCTTCTGCGCAAGGAACTGAAGGTGCCCCTGATCGGCTTTGCCGGCGCGCCCTTTACCCTGGCCACCTATCTGATTGAAGGCGGCTCTTCCAAGGTCTTCTGGGAGACCAAGAAGATGATGTTCACGCAGCCCGATTTATTTCATGCCATGATGGAAAAGATCACCGAATGCACCAGTCTCTACCTCCTGGCCCAGGCAAGAGCCGGCGCTCAGGCCCTGCAGATCTTTGATTCCTGGGCCGGAGTCCTTGCCCCCTGTGATTTTAAAGAATTTGCCCTGCCCTATGTGCAACGGATCATCAGCGATCTGAAAGAAACCGGTCTGCCCATCATCTATTTTGCCAATAACGGGGCGACCCTGCTTGATCTCTCCGTCCAGTCCGGCGCCGATGTCCTCGGTCTGGACTGGCGCATTAACATAGGAGACGCCATAAAACAGGTGGGAAACAAGGCTGTCCAAGGCAACATTGACCCATTTGCCCTGCTGCTGCCAAAAGACAAACTGCGGAAGCGCATCCAGAACCTGCTGAACGGGGCCAAGGACGCCCATGGCCATATCTTTAATCTGGGACATGGGATACACCAGTTTACCCCGCCGGATCAGGCCAAAATTGCCATTGATGCCGTGCATGAACTGAGTGCAAGATGATAGAAGATGAGTGAAGGCGTTCCTTCCATAAGGCAGTGTCTTGACCTGATGGAAAGCTATGCCATGCTCGATAATATCCGGGGCCACTCCCTGACCGTGGCCAGGGTGGCTGAAGCATTGTTAACCGGCATGACCGAGAGCAAGGTAAATGGCACACAATTACCAGACACTGCTCTCGTCTTGGCCGGGGCCCTGCTCCACGACATTGCCAAGACAATCTGCCTGAACTCTCGATGTGATCATGCCAGAAAAGGACGAGATATCTGCCAGGACCTGGGATACCCGGTCATTGGCGAAATCGTGCGTGAGCATGTCGTGCTCAAAGACTTTTCAACCGACCGCTACGGTCAGGGGATCTTTTTTGCCAAGGAGATTGTCTATTATGCCGACAAACGGGTCCGCCATGACTGCGTTGTCACTTTAGATGAACGGATGGCCTATATCATTGAGCGCTATGGCAATAATGATCGACAGCGCCATCAGGTCATCGAGGAAAATTTTCAGCGCTGCAAAACCCTGGAGCAGCATCTTTTCTGCCACATAAATTTTGCTCCGGATGACCTGGCAGGCAAGATCTCAGGACAATCCTTTCTCTGAGCCGAGCGACACCTTCTCCGGCCACAGGCTCAAAAGCTCATGAATCCCTTTCCGGGCAAGAGAGGTCATGTGCAGGAAGGAGTCATTACTGAAAGGCGCCCCTTCTGCAGTAGACTGAATCTCAATCCAGTGACCTTCGCCACTCATCACAAAATTAGCATCTGCCTCCGCCTGGGAATCTTCAGCATAATCGAGATCAAGAAGCGGCACACCTCCCACAATCCCGACCGAGATAGCAGCAATCGGCATTATTTCCGGCATGACGGCAAGTCGGCCATCGGCGACCATCTTCACAAGGGCCGACTGCAGGGCAAGGGCTGCCCCGGTAATGGAGGCGGTGCGAGTTCCACCGTCAGCATTGAGGACATCGCAGTCCACGCGCAGGGTTCTCTCCCCCAAGAGAGCCAAATCAACCATCATCCGCAGGCTGCGTCCAATGAGGCGCTGGATCTCATGGGTACGCCCGGATTTGCCGCTGGTCCCTTCGCGTTTATAGCGGGAAGAAGTGGCACAGGGCAGCATCCCGTACTCGGCGGTAATCCAGCCGCTGCCGCTGCCTTTCAGAAATGGAGGGACTTTTTCCTCAATGGAGATCCCGCAGATAACATGGGTGTTACCGCTACGAATCAGAAGGGAAGAGTCAGCGCTGGGCTGGATATTCCACTCCACCGACACAGAGCGCAGGCTGTCAGCAGCCCGGTTATTTAAACGCATAATAAAAGAAACCGATTTACCTGTTAAGTTTTAAGGGTTCAATGTGATCTTGATGCAGATGTACCCCTTTCCTGCAATGAATCAATCGTTACCAACGATTCAAATCTTTCTTTTATCAATGACCCGCTGCCCCTTACCTTCAAAGCGCTCCAGGGTCTTTTCCTCCACCAGTTTCACCGCCACCCCGATACCAAGTTCTGAGGCCAGCCTGGATTTGATGGTCTCAATGAGGGCCCCCTGTTTCTTCATCTCATCAAAGAAATAGGATTCCTTGACCTCAACCATGACCGTTGCCTTGTCCTGATGATTCTCACGTTCAACAATAATGCGATAATGGGGGGCGGTACCATCAATACCCAGGAGCACCGACTCAATCTGGGTGGGAAAGACATTCACCCCTTTTATAATCAACATATCATCGGTACGACCAAGAATCCGGTGCATCCTGGTAAAGGTACGGCCACAGGGGCAGGGTTCGGGAAGAAGACGGGTCAGATCACGGGTACGATAGCGAATGACCGGAAAGGCCTCTTTGGTCAGGGTGGTAATCACCAGCTCCCCGATTTCACCAGGCTCCACCGGCTCAAGGGTCTCTGGGTTGAGTACCTCCGCCAGGAAATGATCTTCATTGATATGCAGACCGTTACACTCCTGGCACTCACCTGCCACACCCGGCCCCATAACCTCGGAAAGACCGTAATTATCGGTCGACTGAATACCCAGCTTTTCATTGATCTCCCGGCGCATGGCCTCAGACCAGGGTTCAGCCCCGAAAAGGCCAAACTTCAATGACAGCCCCCTGGGGTTAATCCCCATATCCATCATCACGTCAGCGATATTAAGGGCATAGGAGGGGGTACAGACCAGGGCTGTGGTCTTGAAATCCTGCATGATCTGGATCTGACGTTTAGTATTGCCAGAGGAGATGGGAATCACCGAGGCACCCAGCCGTTCAGCCCCGTAGTGCAGACCAAAACCGCCGGTAAACAGGCCGTAACCGAAGGCAATCTGAATCACATCATCGGCAGTGACTCCTGCTGCAGACAAGACCCTGGCCACCAGATCGGACCAGTTGTTAATATCATTACGGGTATAGCCGACCACCGTTGCCATACCGGTTGTGCCCGATGATGAATGAATGCGGACCACCTCGCGCAGCGGTACGGCAAACATGCCATAGGGGTAATTATCCCGCAAATCCTGTTTCATGGTAAAAGGCAGTTTGCGGATATCGGCCGGGGAGTCGAAACTGTCGTAGTCAAGTTTCATCTCCCTGAACTTCTGCCGGTAAAACGGGACATGGGTACCCACCCGATACAGGGTTGACTGCAGACGCTCAAGCTGCAGCTGCTCCAGGTCGGCCCTGGACATGCATTCATTTTCTTGTTGCCAGTACATGATAAAAGAGTGTGTTAAGTTTTAAGGAGTAGATTGACGCAGGACATTATGCCTCATCAATCTTTTCACGTCCCAGATAGGCGCGCTGCACATCCTGATTGGTCAGCAGGTCAGCGGCAGGACCCTGCAGGATCACCTTGCCGGTCTCAAGGACATACCCCCGGTCAGCTATGGCCAGGGCCGCCTTGGCGTTCTGTTCAACCAGCAGCACGGTATTGCCCTCATCACGCAAGCTGACGATGATCTGAAAGATCTCTCTTACGATCAAGGGCGCCAGCCCGGTGGAAGGCTCATCCATCATCACCATCTGCGGCCTCGACATGAGCGCCCTCCCCATGGCCAGCATCTGCTGTTCCCCGCCGGACAAGGTCCCTGCCAGCTGACCTTTCCGCTCCCGCAGTACCGGAAAAAGCGCGTACTGATGTTCCAGGAGCTCTTCCAGCACCTGCCGCCCCTGTTTCTGCAGGACATGGGCCCCGAGAATAAGATTCTCCTCGACACTCATGGAAGCAAAGACCTGCCTGCCCTCAGGGACCATGACACAGCCGAGGGCTGGAATCTTTTCAGCGGCAAGGGCACGAAGGTTCTGCCCACGAAAAACAATATCACCTGCCTGCGCCTTGACCAGACCGGCGATAGTAGCGAGAAGCGTTGTTTGTCCGGCTCCATTCGCCCCGATAATAGTCACTATCTCGCCGGCATCAACATGCATGGAGACATGCTTGACGGCCCTGATCTTGCCGTATCCTGATTCCAGATTGCGAATTTTAAGCATGATAGAACATTCTTTTTCTATTCCCCAAGATAAATCTTGATAACCTCTGGGTTCTGCTGGATGGCAGCAGGAAGGTCTTCAGCAATTTTCTGTCCATAAGACAGGACCACAATCTCATCAGAGATATCCATGACCAGCGACATATCGTGTTCGACCAGCAAGACAGTAATCCCCAGATCACGGATCTTGGTGATCAGGCGCCCCACTTCAGCCGTTTCGTAAATATTCAGCCCTGCAGCCGGTTCATCCAGCAGCAACAGGGAGGGCTTCATGGCCAGAGCCCTGGCCAGTTCCACCGCTCGTTGCTGGCCGAAGGCAAGACTGGTGGCCTCGACATGGGCACACTCTGTGATTTCAAGCAGCTCAAGCAGCTCCAGGGATCTCTCCCGGATCTTTTTTTCTTCAGACCAGGTCCATGGCGCATGCAACATAGAGGCAAGAAACCCGGCCCGGCCCTGGATGTGACAACCGACCATGACATTTTCAAGAGCAGTCATGCCAGAAAACATCTTGATATTCTGATAGGTTCTGGCCATTCCTCGGACTGCGATCTCATGGGGTTGTCTCCCCTGGATCTCCCGGTCATGGAAACGAACAGCTCCCGAGCTTGGTGCCAAGGCACCAGAGATTAGATTAAAAAGGGTGGTCTTACCGGCTCCGTTAGGCCCGATCACAGCCTTGATCTGCCCTGACTCAACTTGAAAA
>JANZPQ010000025.1:0-10335 GCA_038040945.1 Desulfobulbaceae bacterium
GTACTATATCGGCCTCTTTCTCACCGGGGCCTATCAGGACGTGATGGGCGACATGCACAATCTCTTTGGCCGGCTCAATGAGGTGCATATCTACTGTGATGATGACGATCCCAATGATTTTTATATTGAAGAGATGATCAAAGGGACTTCTGCCCAGCAGGTATTAACCACCATGCAGTACAATCCTGAGCTTATGGCCAGGACGATCAAGAAAGAGATTGACCGGCAGGTACATCAGGGCAAGATCCAGCCCCGTGAAGGGGTACGGCTCGTCGATTTCTACGAAGACTGCCTGGCTGACTATACCTATTTGAAATTTTAGATGCGAGAGCAACAGACAAACTGCGTTCCTCGATCTGTGTATCAAACAACCAAAATGAGATCGGAAAGAAATAAACCTCTAAGGTGATTTGAGTGGATTATAAAATTCTTATTATAAAATCAGGCGGCTGGCTTTTTCTCCTGTTGACGATTATGGCTTGCTTTGCCCAGGCGGGCGAGAAGGTCGTTATTGCCCACCGGGCCGCCTCCGGCTATCTGATGGAACATAATCTGCCCTCAGTGACTCTGGCAGTGGCCATGGGCAGTGATTACATCGAGCAGGATCTGGTCATGACCAAGGATGATCAGGTTATCGTCCTCCATGACCCCACCCTGGAGCGGGTCACCAATGTGGCGCAAATCTTTCCCGGCAGGGCCCGGGAGGACGGGAAATTTTATGCGCTCGATTTTACCCTGGCCGAGATCAAACAGCTGCAGCTGAGAGAGCCCTATTCCAACAGTGGCAATGGAGAGGGGCGTTTTCCCGACAATAACAAAAATCTGAAACTGTCCGTCCCCACCCTCAAGGAAGAGCTGGAGCTGATCAGGGGTCTGGAAAAAACCATGCGCAGGGATATCGGTATCTATCCCGAGATCAAACAGCCCTGGCTGCATCGCAAAGAGGGCAAGGATATATCCAAGGCTGTCTTGGAGATCCTGCGCGAGTATGGGTATAAATCCAAGGACGACAAGATCTTTCTCCAGTGTTTTGACCCCGAAGAACTCAAGCGCATCCATGATGAGCTCTTTCCCGCGCTACAGATGAAGCTGAAACTGGTTCAGTTGATCGATGATAATAATGGCCGTGAAACCAAATTCCTGGAATGGGGTGAGTGGCTCAATTATAATTATGACTGGCTCAGCAGCAAGTCAGGGCTACGTTCCTTGTCGGCCTATATCACCGGGATCGGTATGGACAAGTCCATGCTCGTTAATGATGGTGGTAATCTGCTCCTCCCGGAGCTGGTCAGTGACGCCCACAGCCTGGGCATGGTGGTCCATCCCTATACCTTCCGTCGGGAAAAAGAGTCTCTGCCGCCCTATGCTGCCACCTTTGAGGCCTTATTGGAGTTCTTCTATTTCAAGGTCGGTGTAGACGGGCTATTTACCGATTATTGCGGTGATGCCGTGCTTTTTCTTGAGAAAAGGGTTTCCGCGCCTGTTGCTGAACCCGCCCCTGAACCTGCCGCTGACGGCGCAGGCAGTGAAGCGCTGCCTGCGCAGCCAGCAGTTGCTCCAGAGGCGCCCCAACCTCCTGTAGCCCCTCCTCCTGGTACGCCGGGAGTGAATCCCGTTACTGCACCTGAAGCGGTAGACGCCCCTGCCGCCCCTGCTGCTGAACAACCGGCCCAGGCGCCATCGCCAAATCCTGTTTCCGTTTCAGGTCCGCAAATAGTACCGATACCCGCGCCGGTTCCTGTGCCTGATCGGACGCAGCCTGCAAGTCCTGCATCGGCACCTTCTGAGAACAAGTATCGATAGATTGATTTTCCTGGAGCAGAAAGATGTCCCTACTCCCCCTCTCCATTGGCACCTGCGAGATCTACTGGCTCAGGGGCGGCGATTTCCGTCTTGATGGGGGCGCGATGTTTGGTCCTGTGCCCAAAAAACTCTGGCAGAAACAGGTTCAGGCCGCAGCAGATAATACCATTCTCTTGTGCAATGATCCCCTTCTTATCAGGACGCCAGCCATGAATATCCTGGTTGACAGCGGCCTTGGCAACAAGCTCACCGAAAAAGAGCAGGCCATTTTTGCGATAAGCAGCCCTTGGAACCTGCTCTCACAGCTTGCGCTCTTAGGACTCAGCCGCCACGATATTGATCTGGTGATTCTGACCCATGGCGATTTTGACCATGCCGGCGGTGTGGTCATGGTGGGTGAGGAAGGTAGGAAAGAAGTGACCTTTCCGGCAGCCACCCATCTTATCCAGGAGAGCGAATGGCAGAGTGTGATCGCGCCATGTCGTAGAGCCCAGGAAAGCTACTGGCCCATTAATTTCAATCAACTGCAGCAAAGCGGCAGGATTCAGTTTGTCCAGGGCGATCATCAGCTCTGCCCTGAGGTCAGGGTTCGTCATACCGGCGGCCACACCCTCGGCCATCAACTGGTGGAGATCAGCTCACAGGGTGAAACAGCAGTTCACCTTGGCGATATCTTCCCTACCCATGCCCATACCAACCCCCTCTGGGTTATGGCCTATGATAACTTTCCTCTGGAGGTTGTTGCCTGCAAACAGCGCTACTTCACGGAATACCGGCAGCGGGATGCCTGGTTCACCTTTTACCACGACCCCCTGGTCAGGGCCTGCAAGGTTGGCGACAAGGGAAAAATCACGGATCGATGGCCACGGCCATAGGAAAGGGATTGTCGTTTATTGATTGGACAGTTCCAGCAGGGTAGGGACAAGGCCGGTGACAACTCGGGCCATCCGTTCATAGTCGAGTTTTTCAGGAGTGTCTGCGGAAGTATGATATGACGCATAGCGATAAAAGGCGGTATCGGTGACCATGATGGCCGGGTAGCCCATCCGCCAGAAGGAGTGGTGATCGGACCAGCCGACACCGCTGATAAAACTCGGCGCCGCCAGTCCCTCGGACGGAAATCTGCTGTGGTTACGAAAGGCCTTGATGGTCTGGCGGACAAGTTGCCGTGAGCGGATATTGCCGACAAAAGCGATGAAATTGGCGGTGTCGGGATAGAAGATGGAAAACGGGAAGGGGTAATGCTGACTGCCAGCCTCGTCGCTGTAATAGCCTATGGTCTCCAAAGAGAGCATGGCCACAATGTTTTCCTTGCGGTCACGGCAGCGGGCCGCATAGAAGGTGCTGCCCATCGTGTTGCTGAAGAAAAAGGGTGTTTCTTCGTTGGCAAAGGCGACCAACCGAACGGTACGTTGCGGGCTGGAGTCATTCAAAAGACGGGCCAGCTCCAGCAGAGCAGCCACTCCGGAGCCGTTGTCGTTGGCACCCGGAGAGTCGAGGGCCGTGTCGTAATGGGCTCCAACTACAATAATCTCTTCAGGGTACAGACGTCCGCGAATTTCCACCTCCAGGTTCACAGATGTGATCTCGCAGGTTCTGAATTCCTGGTGTTGAACAGTGTGCCCCAGATCTGTCAGAACCTTGTCGAGGTATCTGACCGTGCTCTCCATTGAAGAGCGTTGCCAGATATTACGGGGACCGATTTCACCTGCCAGGATATGAACATGTTTTTTGAGAAGAGCGGCTGAGAGTTGCTCCTCAGAGCTCAGAGGAGGCAAGGTGCCGGTATAAGAGGAACCGGGCATCGTGATCAAGGTGAAGAGGCCGCTCATCATTACCGATAAAAGAAGGATGGTTCGGGTGAGAGCCCATAGCCATTGCCGAACTCCTTGTGGGTAGAGTCTCAATCTCATCCGGCCCGTTTTTGTTTTGAGTTCCTCATGGCTCCGTCTCTGTCAGCACAGAAAATCTGAAGATATCATCACGGGATTTTTTCTGATCCGATACTCTCTGATAGAAAGCTGTCTAGCCCGTCTCGATATGCTTTTCCGGTAACAAGGAAGCCGTCATTATGGCCGCCGCGAAGCTCCAGGAAACGTTTTGGTTCCTTTGCCGCGGCATACAGCGCACGTCCATGTTTGTAAGGGATAATCTCATCGTCTCTGCTATGGACAATGAGCACCGGGCATGCCGCATGCTCCAGCTTTTCTCTTGCGTTGTAGTCGAGCCGGCTCAGCAGTCTGGCCGGCAGAAAGGGGTATAGGTCGGCGGCGATATCAGGCACTGATGTGAAAGATGATTCCATAATCAGGGCTCCGGGAGTATGGATTGTGGCCAGATGCGCAGCCACGGCAGCACCGAGGGAGCGGCCAAAGAAGATGATCTGTTGAGCAGGAACACCACGCTCTCGGGTCAGATATTGCCAGGCGGCCTCCGCATCGCGGTACGTCCCCTGTTCCGAGGGCTTTCCCTGGCTGCGACCATAGCCTCGGTAGTCGAAGATGAGTGTGCTGAGACGCAGTTTGTTGAACAAAAGGAGTGAGTCGAGACGATGGGAGATATTGCCGGCATTGCCGTGGCAAAACAGCACAACGCCTCGGGCCTCGGCAGCAGGAATAAACCAGCCATCCAGTTGGACATTATCACTGGTTACCAGTTTCACGGACTCATAGGGCAACCCTGCGTCACCTGGTGACATCTCTACTTCGCGGGAGGGGATATTTGGGAAAAACAGCAGGTGTGGCTGGTAAAAGTATATAAAAGCCAGCAAGGCTGAATATCCGCATACCGCAACCAGCAGAACATTCATAAAACCATTCATCGATTTGTTGCTACCTATTGGACAATATGAGCAAATAATATCGAAAATATTCTTTTCCACCATAATAGCTTGTATCATGTCTATCGTGATCGGCAAAGGGAAAACAGAGGGGGGGAGTACGGTGAGGCTTGTAAGTCGAGAGATTCACACTTGTTTGCGCAGGATGATCAGAGCACTGAATACGTACCGGTGATGTGGAAGCGGGTAGAGAATGTTTCTCCTCAGCAGTTCAGCGTACTGCTCCTGTATTGTTTTTTGGTAACAAAGCAGAAAGGACGATCCCGCTCCCCGCCAGAAAGGCCGCCAGGAGGAAGCTGCTGGAAAAACTGCCGCTTATCTCAGCCAGGCTCCCTGCCAGAAACGGGCCGATAATCTGGCCGAGGCCAAAGATAAAGGTAACAAAGCCGAAGAGAGACGCCACCCGTTCAGGCCCGACGTAATCAGCCACCAGCGCCGGCATGATAGAGGGGATACTCCAGACGACAATCCCGTAACAGCCAATGGAGAGATAGAGAAAGATCTGGGGAAGATCGAGTCCAATCATAAGATAGGCCGCCACCTGAATGGCAAAGACCAGCATCAGTATCGGTCTTCTGCCGAAGCGGTCAGACAGGCTGCCGAAGACCGGCCCGGAAAAAAGACTGAGCAGTCCTACCCAGGACCAGAAATTTCCAGCCACAGTCTCACTGAATCCTTTTTCCTGAACCAGGGTGGTGACGATGAAGGTGGCGTAGATCACATAGGTAAAGCCGAAAAGAAAATAAATAGCGGCGCAGTGCAGAATAATAGACGAGCGAAGTTCGGTCGGCGCAACATGGGGGGAAGCACCTTTGAGAGGAGGGGGCCCGGTTGCTCCCACCGGTAGCAGACCGCATTCCTGGGGGCTGTTTCTGAGAACAAGTGAAGAGAGTGCAGCGACAGCAAGGACGATGATGCCCAGGGTAAACCAGCTTACCCGCCACCCCTGCTCATAGATGGTGTTGAGGTAGGGGATGAGTTTTCCGGAGAGGACAATGGCAAAACCGCTGCCAATGGTGACAAAGCCAGTGGCGCGCCCGCGTTTGTTTTTGGAAAACCAGCAGGAGATGAGCGACACCATGGGCACATTGGAGAGGCCGCTGCCGATCCCGGTTACAAGGTAGAGCGCCAGGATCAGGTAAAGGTTTGTGGCCCGGCTGATAAGGAGCATGGAGAGGCCGATGACCGCGAGGGAGGTCCCGATCAATCTGCGGGCGCCAAAACGTTTGGTAATCTTGCCGCAGAGCAGCACGGCGATCAGATAGCCGATAAAATTCAAGGTGCCGATCAGCCCCATCTGAGTATAGGAAAGATGCAGGGCGTCCCCCATGGATGGCAGCAGCATTCCTAAAGAAAACCTGCCCAGACCCAGACTGGCAAAGAGACAGAGGGTGCCGGTCGCCATGATAAACCAGCCGTAATGGATGGCGAAAAAGCTGTTTCTAGAGGTGTTGTTAGCAGAATCCATTTGCCTTCAATTTTGTTTGTTTCATTGTCTTTTACCAGAGGCTGATGCCCACTGGGGCATGATAACAGGTTCACCTCTCCTCACCACCTGTTTTTATCCACAGTAATTCACTTTTTTCCCGTGCAAGTCGGTTGACACCCTCTTCCTTTTGCGGGTATTGTGCGTCTATTTTTCAGCCAGGAACAGAAGTGGAGACAGAAGAATGCGGGCAGTCGTTCAACGGGTCAGGCGGGCAGCGGTCACGGTCGAGGGGGAAGAGGTCGGAGCCATTGGTCAGGGACTGGTTATCCTGCTCGGGATCCATCGTGATGATCAGCTGACAGAGCTGGAGTGGCTGGTCGACAAGATAGTTCATTTGCGGATTTTTGCAGATGAGGCAGGGAAAATGAATCGTTCCCTGCTCGACACCGGCGGCGCCATGCTTATTGTCTCTCAATTCACCCTCTATGGAGATTGTCGCAAGGGACGCAGACCGGGCTACTCCTCAGCAGCCGGGCCTGAGCAGGCTGAAGCCCTGTATCAATCCTTTATTCAGGCCGTGCAGAAACATGGCATCCAGACGGCAACGGGTCGTTTTCAGGCAACAATGGCAGTGGAGCTGGTCAATGACGGACCCGTCACCCTGCTGCTTGACTCAGCAAAGAACGTATAATCTTTTTCCTTAACCTTTCAGACTCTTATGACTTTTATTCCAGGACAATCGTATTCCTCCTTTACTCTGAAACGGCACGCCCATATTGCGGAAATCGGGTCTGATGTCTATCTCTTTGAGCATGATCTTCTCGGTTGCCCCTTGCTTGCCATCAAAAACAGCGATCCCAACAAGACCTTTGCTGCCGCCTTTGACACCATCCCCACGGATTCTACCGGCGTGGCCCATATCCTCGAACATTCGGTGCTGATGGGATCGAAGAAATATCCGGTGAGCGATGTCTTCGGCGAGATCAACAAGGGCGGGCTCATGACCTTTTTGAACGCCATGACCGGCTCGGATATCACCTATTATCCCTTTGCCACCCGCAATCTGAAGGAATATTTCAACATCATGGATGTGTACTGCGATGTGGTCTTCAATCCGCTTCTCAGCCGCTCAACTTTTGAACAGGAGGGCTGGCACTACCATCAGGAAGAAGAAAATGGGGAGCTGGAGTATCAGGGTGTGGTCTATAACGAGATGAAGGGCGCCTTTTCCGACCCGATCCGTCTGCTCTTTCATCATATCTTTGGCGGACTCATGCCCGGCTCCACTTACGCCCACGAGTCCGGCGGCGATCCGAAGAATATTCCGGATCTTTCCTATGAGGCCTTCTGTGCCTTCCACAAGGAACACTATCATCCTACCAACAGCACCTTCTTTGTCTATGGAGATGCGCCGCTCGCCGACGAACTCCGCTATCTCCAGGATAATTTTTTGCAGGCCTTTCCGCAAAAGGGGATCAAATCGACTATTGAGGCGGGCCGGGATGTTGACCAGATCACCTTTATTGAAGATCGCTATGGTGTGGAATCGGAAGAGACTGCGGCCAAAACCTTTCTGGCCGTGGGCCAAGCGGTCACCACGGTGCTCAATCGTCAGGAGAACGCCGCCTTTCAGGTCATTGCCGGCATCCTCTACAATTCAGATGCCTCTCCCCTGAAAAACAAGATCGTCTCCAGTGGTCTGGGGAAGGACTTTGGTGGTCTCTATCTGTGCACCTCAAGCTTCAAAACCTTCATGGTCACCTATCTGGTCGGCAGTGATCCTGATAAAAGGGACACCTTTCTCTCTCTCTACAATGAGACCTTGAGTGAGATGGTCAGAGCCGGCCTTGATCGCGACCTTTTGCTCTCCGAGTTGAATAAATATGAATTTGCGGTACGGGAAGAGTCCAGCAAGGCCCAGCGCGGCCTGGATCTTATCGGCAAGGTCATGCCTGCCTTCAAGTATGGCACTGATCCCTTTGAGACCCTCGAGATCGACGAGCTGTTCCGTACCATTCGCCACAAGGCGTTGGAAGAGGGTTATTTTGAGGAATTGATTGAGCGCTATCTTCTGGAAAACAAGGCCACCGTGGTGGTTACCCTCAGCCCTGATCCTGGAAAACTTGCCCAGGCCCAGAAGGAAGAAAGAGAACGACTGGACAATTATGCGGCGACCCTGACTGCGGCCCAGCTCCAGGAACTGCGTGCCAGAACCACTGAGCTGCAGCAACAGCAGCAGATACCCAACAGTGCTGAAACCCTTGCCCTGCTGCCGCAGCTGAGTCACGGTGACCTGGAGTCCCACCTTTCCTTTCATGCGGTGCAGCCTCTGACGATGTTCGGGGGCACACAGGTGCTGGTCAGTGAACTCGCCACCGAGCATATCTCCTACGTGGATATGGGCTTTGATATCTCGGCGGTCCCCTCCCACCTTCTGCCCTGGTTGGATCTTTTTGGCACCATCGTCACCGAGATTGGCACCAGGAAGATGGATTTCATGCATCTGGCCCGGGAGCTGGGCACCTGTACCGGTGATTTCTCGCACTCCTTCAGCGCCTATAGTAAATTAGGGGAGGGTGAGCGGGTGCAGCCCGTTCTCTGGTTTCAGATGAAGTGTCTGCCGGAATACCAGGAGAGGGCCTTGCAGCTGATGACGGAGATCTTTACCGAACTCTCTCTGAATGACCGGATACATATTCAGGAGATCGTCCACCGGGAATTTGCCTGGTCGGAACACAGCGCTCAGAGTGAGGGGTACAGCCTGGCAGCCTCACGTGCCTTTGCCCATCTCAGTCTTGGCGGGGCGTATAATGAGATGATTTCCGGACTTACTTCCTATCGGGCGGAAAAAGAGCTGGATCAGAATTACGGCCGGATGGAAGAGGAGTTTCTGGCTGCCCTGCAGGAGATGGCCGCCCTTATTTTCAACCGTAACAACCTGATCCTGGCCATCACTGGTGATTCGGAAGAGATCGAGTCCTTCTCCCGTCATGGGGCTGCCTTGGTGGCTGCCCTTCCAGACACTCCTGTCACCAGGCAGATACTGACCCTGCCGGATCTGCCCGTTCATGAGGCCTTGATCACCTCGGCCGAGATCGTCTTTGTCGTGCAGGCCGGTTCCCTCTTGCCAAACGGTGAGGGCTATAATGGTCATTTTGAGGTGTTGAAAAACTATCTCTCCCGCGACTATCTATGGAATACGGTGCGGCAGATGGGCGGGGCCTATGGTTGTTTTATCCAGTTCAGCCATATCACGGGAAATCTGGGGATCATCAGTTATCGGGATCCTCAGGTGCGCAAGACCTACGACAGCTATGCGGCCATCCCTAAAATCGTCTCAGGTCTGCAACTCTCAGACAAGGTACTGGAACAACTGGTTATCGGCACCTACGGTAACTTTGATCCTCTGCAGAGTTCCGCCGCCAAAGGGGCAACAGCCAGAAATGAATTCCTGAGCGGCATCACTCCGGCCCATAAACAGCAGCGTATTGAAGAGATCATCACCACCCGGGTTGCGGATATGCAGGCCTTTGCCCCGGCCTTTGACCGGATGCTGGCCAGCTCGCATCGTACGATTATCGGCAATCGCAGCAAGATCGAGAAAGATCGGGATCTCTTTGACCGAATCAGCGAAGTTTAGAGGCCGTTATAAAAAGAGCAAAGCTTTTCTTGCTCTTTTTATTTACGGCCTCTTATGCCGCATTCAAGAAACAGCAATTTTTACCGCTGTTTCTTGGTGTGGCGTCTGGCAAGTCACATCTGTCGACGATCATACTAGCAAGTTACATCTGTCGGCGATCATACAAGAGGCCGATAACGCACAAAATAAAAATAATTTCTACCAATAGGAAGATCTCATGAGTGGAAAACATTTTGATAAGGCTGCGGCCGGTTGGGACCAGAAACAGCGTCGGGTAGAACTGGCATCAAAGATCGCGGCTGCCATTCGTAGCTCTCTGCCCTTGCATAAAAAAATGAGGGCACTCGAGTAGGGCTGTGGTACTGGCTTAGTAGGGCTGGCTTTGGCGCCAGAGCTGGCAACGCTGACAGCTGTAGATACCTCCAGCGGCATGCTTGAGGTGCTTGCCGGGAAGATTAAGGAGGAAAAGATCTCCAATGTGACTCCGCTCTGTCTGGACCTGCTGCAGGAATCCCTGACGGATCAGTTTGATTTGATTTTCTGTGCCATGACCCTGCATCATATCAAGGAGGCTGACCAATTATTGGCCCGCTTCTGTGAGCTGCTGGCTGATGGCGGCTATCT